>LNEA01000372.1 GCA_001464855.1 Rhizobiales bacterium Ga0077530 | reverse complement strand
GCGGTCGCGACGACGACGCAGCCGAGCGCGTCGAGGCGCGCCAGATAGCCGTCGATCATCGCGTAGAAATCGTTGGCGATCTTCGAGCCGGGCGCCGCCTTGTGCTGGATGTAGTCGGTCGTCGATAGATACATGACGTCCGGCCGGAACGTCTCGACCAGCTTGACGCCGGCCGCGAAGACAAACTCGGAGAGCCCAGCGGAATAGACATCCGGTACGCCCATGCCGACGAACTCGGTGACGTTGTCGATGCCGTTGTCGGCCTTGGTCGCCTTGTCGGCGCGCTCCGATGAGAACGCGATGGCGCGACCGCCCGAGTAGTCGAGCCCGTTCGAAAGCAGCAGCCGCAGCTTGTCCTTCGCGGTCACCATCGCGACCTTGCACCCCGCGCCCTGCAATGCGGCGAGGATGGTCGGCGCGCGCATGAACTTGGGATCATTCATCATCACTTCGACGCCAGCCGCCTGATCGTAGAAGAAGTTGCCGGCGATGCCGTGCACCGCGGGTGGCCGGCCGGTGATGATGGACAGGTTGTTCGGGTTGGTGAAACTCGGGATGACGCACTCGGCGATGAGGTTGGCACCGTTCGTCATGAACCGCGCGAAGGTCGGCGCGACTCCCGCCTCGATCGCCTTCTCGATATACCCCGGCTCCGAACCATCGATGCAAATCACGACAGTGGGCGCGGAGGGTTTGTTGTAGGTTCGTCCATTGACGACGACAGGTTGCGAACTCGTCATGACCGTCTCATCCTTCAGGCTGCGAGATCGTGCTGCCCTATAAAATTGCGTCCGCGTTCGCCTTGGGTGGCCTTGAGCACCAGCGCTTTCCAGTCACCCGCCGACAGCCCGTAGGATGCGGGGGCGGTCGACACCCCAAGTCCTTCCAGGAATGCGGCAAGACTGGCGGCGCCAGCGGCGAGATCGTCACCGAAGATACGACGCAGATTGGCGTCGCAGGTAGCATTGTGCCCCTGCGACCAGCGCATGACCGTCGGCAGCGAAAACGAGCATGCGATGCCGTGGATCGTACCGGCACGCAGCGTGATATCGTAGGAGATATTGTGGGCCAACGCGGTTTTCGTATTGGAGAAGGCGAGGCCTGCCATGACTGCCGCCTGCGCCTGACGCTGGCGCAGTTCGAGGTTGCCGAGATCGCTGACCAGACGTGGCAGCACATCCAGGATCTCGCGCGCCGCCGCCACCGCGAAGTTGGCCGAAACCGGATTGGCGTTGACGTTCCAGATGCTCTCCAGCGCGTGCGACAAGGCGTCGAGGCCGGTTGCGAGCGTGAGGCCGCGTGGGGCGCCGACGGTGATCGCTGGGTCGATCAATGCGACCTCGGGATAGAGGGCGCGGTTGGCGAGCGAATACTTGTTGCCGCTGTCCTGATCCCAGACGGTCGCCCAGGATGTGACTTCGCTGCCCGTGCCCGCCGTCGACGGCACCGCGATAATCGGCGTGAAGGTGGCACCGTCGAGCGGCGCTCCGCCCTTCAAAGACGCGAGAACCCGTGAAAAATCACCCTGCGCGGCGGCAATGACCTTGGCGGCGTCGATGATCGAACCACCACCGAGCGCTACGATGACTTCGGGTTTCGGCGACGCCGCCCCGAACAGCGCGCAGGAGCGCGCGAGGTCTTTGACGTCGGGGTTGGTAATGATGTTGTCGACGGTGACCAACGGGGGTCCTGCCTCGGCGGCAATGGCGGCGGCGATGGAGTGGAATATCGGCAGATCGTATGTGACGAGCGCCCACCGACGCTTGCCGATCAGGGCCGGGAGCCGCGCGGCGGCGCCTGCGCCGAACTCGATCCGAACCGGATTACTGAAGGCCCACATGCGTTTCGCCCGTCCCCGTTTTTAGGGTGATCCTCGACTTCCGACCGCCTGAGGCCGACCGGCTTTTTGGGACCGATCCGAGGTTACCTTTACCCTGGCAGCCGCACAGTTTTGCGACAAATTGATTTTTCCTAGATTATCGATAGGCTGCATCTATGAATCTAACCCAGCTCAGATCGTTTCACGCGGTGGCGAGCGCGGGCGGCTTTGTCGCCGGGGCGTCGGTCCTCAACGTCAGCCAGCCGACGCTGACAGCGCAGGTCAAGGCGCTGGAGACGGAGTTCGGCGTCGAATTGTTTTACCGGCGTAACCGGCGCAGCGAACTGACGCCATCCGGCCGCGACCTGCACGCCATCACGCAGCGACTGTTCGCCGAGGAGCAGGAAGCGCGCGAATTCCTCGCCGCCGCGAAGGGGCTGCACACCGGGCATCTGCGGATCGGCGCGGTCGGGCCCTATCACGTCACCGAGATGCTCGCCGCTTTCAACCAGCGTCATCCCGGCATCACGCTCAGCATGTCGATTGGTAACTCATCGGTCGTGCAGCACGACCTGCTCGACTACAAGTCGGACGTCGCCGTGCTCGCGCATATCGATCCCGACGAACGACTGATCGCCATACCGTACCGGCAGCATCCGGTGTTGGTGTTCATGTCGTCGGATCATCGGCTGGCGCGACGACGCAGCGTGCGCATGGCGGAGCTTGACGGCGAGCCATTCGTTGCGCGCGAGCTCGGCTCGACGACCCGGCGCGCGTTCGAGGCCGCGGCCGAATCCAAGGGCGTCACGTTGCGCACGATCATCGAAATCGGCAGCCGCGAAGCGATCCGCGAAGCGGTGATCCGAGGCATCGGCATCGGCTATGTGTCGGAGGCTGAGTTTATTCCCGACGCGCGATTGCGTGCGGTGCGGATTGCGGATGCGGAGATTTTTACGGCAGCGCACGTCGTTGTGCTGCGCGAGCGACAGCACAGCCGCATCATCAAGGCATTCCTCGATGTCGTCCACGGCACCCTGAAGGAATGATCCGGCAATGCGACAACAAAATACGGAGAAGCGCCCGATGACACGGATGGAACTGCGACAGCGCGGCGATGCTGTACGAACGGAACTCGGACTCGGCCGGAGCGGCGAGCCTGAACCGCTGCCGGGCTTCGACGACTTCATGGCCGAAGTCGCGTTCGGCGGCATCTGGGACCGGCCCCATCTGGCGCGACCCGATCGCATGATCTGCGCACTCGCCGCTCTCGGATTAGGCGGGCATCAGGAGCCGCTCGAAGCGCACGTCGCATCCGCCCTCGATCTCGGTCTACCCGCGCGCACCATTCTCGAGGTGTTCATGCAGGCGGGATTGTACGGCGGTTTCGTCACGACCGAGGCGGCGGCACGGACCGCACAAAAAGTGTTCACCGCACGCAAGATCCGCGTCGAGCCGGATGCGCCGCGCGTCGAGACCGACGAGTCGCTCGATGCGAACGGCCGCGCCGTGATGGCGCAGCTGCATGGTGATCGCGCCGACCAGGGTTACGCGGCGCCCGACAATCCCGTCACCGGCACGCTCTATCCGTCAGCGATCCGCTACGGCTACGGCGAGTTGTGGGGCCGCCCGGGCCTCGATCATCGCCAGCGCATGATCGTCGCGATCGCGTCGTTCACCGCGCTTGGCCTCGAGGGCCAGCTCAAGAAATTCGGCGCTTCCGCGCTCAATATCGGGCTTTCACGCGAGGAGGTGATCGAAGCGGTGATCCAGACCGGACCCTACAGCGGCTTCCCGCGCGCGCTGAACGGGCTTGGATTGCTCAGCGACGTGCTCAGCTAAGCGCCTCGGCAGCGCGTGTCATCTCGGGGCCAAGGTAGGCGCGCATCCGCGGATCGGCGATCAACGTCGGAAAATCCGGAACCTGCGTGACAGTGCCACCGGCAACTAGCAGGAACCGCTCGGCGATCTCGTTCAAGATTTCCAGATGATAGGTCGCCGTCGGATGCAGGCAGACGAACACGAGGCGCCCTTCGGCGCGCAGCTTGCGGAAGAAATCGAGCATGAAGCCGATGTAGCCGTCCTGAGTGTTGAACTGCGGCTCATCGAAGAGATGGACGACCGGTCGCTCGGTCGGTGACGAGGCGAGAAACGCGGACGGCACAAGCTTGCGGAAATGGCGGACTTGATAGGACTGGTGATAGTGGATCGCGAGACGATCGCGCTCGCGGTATTTCACGCGATGGATATCGGTGCCGGCGATCAGCACGCGCCCACCTGTTGGCACGTTCGAGCCGGTCATCATCTCGAATAGCGTCGTCTTGCCGGCGCCATTGGGGCCGACGACGCCGACAATACCCGGGCCGTCAATTGTGAACTCGGCCTCAAGCTTGAACGTCGGCTGACGCATGATAACACCGCGCGTGTAGACCTTGCGCAGGCCTTCGAGCGCGATCAGCGGAGCGGATGGGGTCGCGGTGGCGGTCATCATCAGGCTCCCAGCAGCCGCGTGCGCAGGGCGGCGTCGCTCCGCAGTGTCGCGGCATCGCCGGACCATGCGACCGTTCCGCGATCGAGGACCACCGCCTTGTCCGCGACCGAAAGCGCGATCTCGGCATTCTGCTCGACGACGAGCGAGGCGACGCCCTCATCGCGCAATCGGCGCACGGTCGCCAGCACATCAGATACGATCTTCGGCGCGAGCCCCTGACTCGGTTCGTCGAACAGCAC
>LNEA01000371.1 GCA_001464855.1 Rhizobiales bacterium Ga0077530 | reverse complement strand
TGGACATGGCCGGGAGCCGGGGCCGCGAATTTGATCGCTGTCACGAGTTCGTCGGGTTCACGCACCGTCGTGTAGAGCCCCTGAAAATAATCGGCCGCAGGCACCAATCGTCGACCGCGCACACTGGCGAGTTCGATGCGCGCGTCGAGCGCGAGGCAACAGGCGGGCCACTCGGCGGCGGGATCGGCCAACGCAATGCTGCCGCCGATTGTGCCACGCGCGCGGATCGCGACATGAGCAATATGCGGCGCGGCATCAGCGAGGAGAGGCAGGCGGCGCCGCACGATCGGCGACCCCGCGATCTGCTCGTGCCGCTCGAGCGCGCCGATGCTGATCGTATCGCCATCCTCACGAATGCCGCTCAGCGCATCCAGCCCGTTGATGTCGATCAGGACGGCCGGCGCGGCGAGGCGAAAATTGAGCAGCGGCATCAGGCTCTGTCCACCCGCGAGCACCTGCGCAGAATCGCCATGCGCCGCAAGCAACGACAGGCACTCGTCGACGGTCTTGGGCTTTAGGTAGCTGAAGTCGGGCGCCTTCATGTTCTCACCGTGCCGTCCAACCGCCGTCGACGACGAGACTCGTGCCGGTAATCATGGCAGCCGCCGGCGACGCCAGGAAAACCACAGCTCCGACGACGTCCTCGATCTGCGCCATATGCCCCATTGGAATGCTGCCGATCACATCATTACGCAGGACCGGATCGGCGAGCGCCGGGCGAGTCATCGGTGTGTCGACCCAGGTCGGTCCCACGGCGTTGACGCGAATGTTGTCGGCGGCCAACTCGATCGCCATGGCTTTGGTCAGACCCTCGATCGCGTGCTTGGTCATCGTGTAGACGCTGCGGCCCTTCATCGCGACGCGGCCGAGTTGCGATGATATGTTGACGATCGCGCCGCCCCGATCGCGCCGGTCGGCGTCCGCCAGCATGCGCTGTGCTGCGGCCTGGGCGACGATGAAGGCTGCCCGCACGTTGAGATCAAGGAGTGTATCGAGCGCCCGGGTCTCGACAGTCACGAACGGCTGCGGAATATTCGTCCCGGCGTTGTTCACGAGGATGTCCAGAGCAGGCAGACCAGCGAATGTTTGGCGGACTTCGCCCTCGTCTCGCACATCAAGCACAAGGGTGCGCGCATTCCCGCCATCGGCAGCGATCTCCGAGGCCACCCGCTCGATCTCGCTCGCCGTGCGCGCCACCAGCACGACGTGCGCGCCGGCCTGCGCGAGGCCATGCGCCATGCCCACGCCGAGGCCGCGTCCTGCGCCGGTTATAAGCGCCGTTCGACCATCGAGCCTGAATGTCGGAAGTGTCTTCATCGCCGTCAGCATCCCCGTTTCGCGGACGCAAGCTACGGGATAGCGGCGTCGGAAGCTAGGGTGATGACGCCGGGATGGCCCAGGCGCATCAGCGGGCGGTCTCGCCCTTCAGAATTTGGCGCATCGCGAGCATGTCTGCCGGGAGCGGATCATACTTCCAACAGCTCTCGTATTCGCTGCATGAACGTATCGATCACGAATGGCTTCGTAATCATCTCCATCCCGGGCGACAGCATGACATCGCCCTTGGCGGCAGCTTCGGCGTATCCCGTCATGAAGAGGACCTTGAGGTCGGGGCGCACGAGGCGTGCGGCGTCCGCGACTTGACGCCCGTTAAGACCGGGAAGGCCAATGTCCGTAATGAGCAGATCGATGCGCTGCGATGACTGCAGGATGCGCAAACCTGACGGCCCATCGGATGCGTCGATCGACTTGTACCCGAGCTCTTCGAGGGTATCGAGGATCAGCATCAGGATCAGCGGCTCGTCTTCGATGACCATGACGACCTGGCCGCTTCCGGCGACAGGCTCCTCGACCGCCTGCTCCGCGTCCACCGATGCCTCCTGCTCAGCATCGTGGCGTGGCAGATAGAGTTTTATGGTCGTGCCCTTCCCAACTTCGCTGATGATCTTGACGTGACCGTCCGATTGTTGCGCGAAACCGTAGATCATCGATAGGCCGAGCCCCGTGCCCTGGCCCGTCGGTTTGGTTGTAAAGAACGGATCAAAGGCGCGCGCGATGACGTCGGGCGTCATGCCTGTCCCCGTATCCGTGACCGCGATGCAGACATAGGCGCCGGGTGCTACATCGCCCTCTCGTGCGGCATAGTCCGACCCAAGGTGCACGTTGTTGGTCTCGACTCGCAGTGTGCCGCCCTCCGGCATGGCATCGCGCGCATTGATCGAGAGGTTGAGCACCGTGTTCTCGAGCTGATTCTGGTCACACAGGGTGGCCCAGAGGCCATCATCCAATGCGAGCTCGAGGTTGATCCGCTCGCCCATGGTTCGACGAATGAGATCCTCCATGGACACGACGAGTGAGTTCACCCGGACCGACTTCGGATCGAGCGGCTGACGCCGGGAGAATGCGAGCAATCGGTGCGTCAATGCCGCCGCGCGGTTCGCCGAAGCCATGGCGCCGTCGATATAGCGCTCAACATCGCCATAGCGACCGTCGGCCAGACGCCTCTGAACAAGGTCGAGCGAACCCATGATGCCCTGGAGCAGATTATTGAAATCGTGGGCTATGCCGCCGGTCAGTTGCCCGACTGCCTCCATCTTTTGTGACTGGCGCAAAGCTTCCTCGGTGCGCCGCAGCAGGTCGGCCGCTTCCTTCTCGTCGGTGATGTCGCGGGCCACGGCATAGATCAGACCTTCGTGCGACGCGGCCGTCCACGACAGCCAGCGGTACGTTCCGTCTTTGTGACGAATACGATTCTCAAAGCGCGCCGTGACGCCTCCGGCCGCCAAGTGCGCTCTCTCTGAATCGGTGCGCGTGGCATCTTCGGGATGCTCGATCGACTCCGACGTCCGGCCAATCAATTCGGATTGGCTCCAGCCGAGTATCGCCGTCGCGGCCGGATTGACGTTCTGCCACACGCCCTGGCTATCAGCCACGACGAGCATGTCCTGCGATACGGTCCAGATGCGATCCCGCTCGCGCGTGCGTGCCTCGACCTGAGCCTCGAGCGTCTCGTTCAGTTGGCGGAGCTCGATCTCAGCCTGCTTGGCGGCCGTGATGTCATGGCCGACACCAATAAATCCGATGTGCTCGCCGTTGTGGCCCCATCGCGGTTGGGATTCCGTCCGTAACCAGCGCCACTCTCCATCCGCGCGGCGAAAACGCGCCTGCATGGCGAACGGCTTCTTGGAACTCTCACCCGCGATCTGTTCCCTGAGAATCCTGTCGAGATCGTCAGGGTGCGCGGCTTTGCGCCAATCGTAAACAAGGCACTCGTCGTAGCTGAGCCCCAGAAAATCCATGTAGGCGGCATTGACGAAAGCGCGTTTGCCGTCGAGCCGGCTCACCCACATCGGCACTGGAGCGCTGTTCGCGATGAGGCGGAAGCGCTCCTCGCTTTCCTTGAGCGCCTGCTCGGCGCGCCGCCTGTCGGTAATGTCGACGTTGACGCCGATCATGCCAAGGAACGCGCCCGTGGCATCAAAACGCGGACGGGCATCCGTTCGCAACAATCGGAACTCGCCGTCGGCCCGGCGGTAATAGGCTTCGACCGAAAACGGCGTCTTGTCGCGCATCGCCTGGTCGAAAGCAGCGAACAACGCCTCACGGCTGTCCGGATGCAGCGAGGTGCTCCAATTGAAATCCGATACGTCTTCGAGCGCCACGCCCCAGAACTCGCGCAGCAGGCGATTTATGTAGAGACACTTGCCGTCAGTGTCGCCCATCCACAGCATGACGGGCGCGCTCTCGGAGACGAGGCGGAAGCGCTCCTCGCTTTCACGAATGGTCTGCTCGGCGCGCTTGCGATCGCTAATATCGATGTGGGCGCCGACCAGCCGCAGCGGCCGGCCCTCAGGATCGCGCTCGATCTCCGCTTTTACAGAGATCCACCGCACCTGACCGTCATTCGGGCGAACAATGCGATACTCGATGCTGTAGTCGCGGACGTCGCCATTCGCCGCCTCGATGAACTGACGCTCGGTACGCTCGCGATCGTCGGGATGGATCCGCGCCACCCATGCTTCGTGCGATTCGTGCGCGGCATCGGGTGGCAGACCGTGGATGACGAGATACTCGGGAGAGCGGCGGTTGCGGAAACCCTCGGTGAGATCGACTTCGACGCCGCCCACCTGACCGATCTGCTGGACGCGAGCGAGGTCTGCTTCGCGGTAACGCAGGGCGCGCTCAGCGGTGATACGATCGTCGATGTCGGTATTCGTGCCGATCCAACGGGCGACTTTGCCTGCCTCGTCGCGAATTGGAAGCGCGCGGACCAAATGCCAGCGGTACGATCCATCGGCACGTCGAATGCGGAATTCGACTTCGTAAACCGTGCCGGCAGCAAGCGCGCTCTGCCACGCAGAGATTGCGCGCTCTCGGTCATCCGGATGAACGACCTCACCCCAACCGTCGCCATGGAGTGAGCGTTCGTCACTGCCTGTGTACTCGTAAACCCTCTCGTTGAACCAATCGAGCTGGCCTTCCAGCGTCGCAGACCACACGTGGTTCGGCATGGCGGTTGCGAACGTGCGAAACTGCGTCTCGCTGTCGCGCAGGGCCTGTTCGGCCCGAACCCGGTCGGTCGTTTCGACAACGATGGCCAAGACACCCGCGGGCCGGCCGCGTTCGTCGAGTAGGGGGCTGTAGTCCAGATCGACCCAGACATCCTTGGGGAGGCCTGGGCGATACAGCACCAGATGCTCGTTGCGGAAGGACAGCGTCTCGCCGCGCAGGCAGACGTCCATCACCCGGCGATTGAGGTCGGCGACCTCCGGCCAACCCTCGAGCACTTTGGAGCCAAGAAGCCGTGGGTGCCGCCCACCGGCGAACACGGAATAAGCGTCGTTGTATATCATGATGCCGTCGTCGCCCCACAGCATCACGAGCGGAACGGGCGATCGCAAAACGATGTCGACGGCGGTCTTGAGACTTTGCGGCCACGCACTGCTGGGGCCAAGAGAGGTATTCGACCAATTAAAGTCGCGGATCAGGGCGCCCATCTCGCCGCCGCCCGCGGGGAATGGAAGAACTTCGCTCTCGGCCAACATGCAATACGGTCCCCTCAGAGGCCGGACAAGCCTCGGTAACAAACGCGCGAGCCCGGACCTGGTTCCCAACCTCAGCCGAAAATTTCCGCAGCACCACCGATCGATCGACGTGGAGGCGCACGGCGGTGATATCGCCCTTAACACTCTCAATATGCGATATTTTTCGAGACTTTTCCGCGCACCCAAATCACCGATTGCCACGCGGATGGCGGATCGATCGTGCCGGCTTGTCGTCGCGCAGGCCCTTGAACGAGGCATGCCGAAGCATCCCGTCGGCAGTCCACGCGCGATACTGCACCTGGGCAACCAACTCGGGACGGAGCCAATGGACTCCCCG
>LNEA01000370.1 GCA_001464855.1 Rhizobiales bacterium Ga0077530 | reverse complement strand
GGTCACCTTTCCTCGCCTCGGGCCGATTTCCTCGAAATTCGGTGCCCAGCAGGGGCGACTGTGCCCCCGCGCTGCGAGCGACGACAGTATTTTCGCCTCGCCGCGGCGGCAAGCATTCCGACATGGCATGGTGTGGAAGACCCGGCGAGAATGGCCTGATCAGGGCCTGACAGGACGCTTCAAGCGATAATATCGGGGGTCATCTGGTCTTCGAGGGCCGAAATCCGGTCCTTGAGCAGCAATTTCTGCTTCTTGAGCCGCTTGATCGTGACCTGGTCGCCGGAGTGCTCGGCCTCGAGCTTCACGATCTGCTCGTCGAGATCGCGGTGCTCGGCCCGCAGTCCTGCCAGCAGCTCGCGCACCTCACGGTCGTCAGGTCGCTGCGTCAACGGGTTGAGCTCCGGCGGTCCACAGTAGATCGGTGATCCGAAATATCGCCGCTCGCGCCGCTGCGCAAGCCGATGTTGAACGGTCGCGGCCGGCTTTGCGCATTTGCGCCGGCGCAAAGCCGGTATCGACCGGGCGTTCAAGATAGCAATTGGCGAATCGGACTTTGGCCGATGGCAGGCTGCCACCCGCCGAAGGAGCACCATTAATGGATGATCGTTGTGGCCGCACACATTTGCCGGTGAGCCGGGCTGGGCGCCTGATCGCCCTGACAGCGGCCGCAATCTGCGTTCTGGCCGGCGCCGCGTTCGCCTCGGACGACATCGAAGCCGGCCGCGCGTTGGCGGAGCGCCTTTGTGCGCGTTGCCATATGGCGCCGGGGCAGGGCGAGAAGCAGGGAGCGAACGACATTCCCGGGTTCAGCGCCATCGCTCGGCGGCGCAATCAAACCCACGAAGGTATCGTCGCGTGGCTGCGCTCGATCCCACCGATGATGCCGAACCATCATTTGAGCCAGGACGAGATGCACGCCCTCGCGGCCTACATCGTGACGCTCGGCGCCTCACCACGGCCAAATCCCAAGCGTTGAAAGCCGGCCTCGGGCGCAAGCCCTGCTGACAACGCCGACGGGCTCTGCAATGCTCCTCCGCAAGGGTCAAACCCACCGGGAGGATCACCGCCATGCCCCGCTTCGCCGCCAATCTCTCCTTCCTCTTCCTCGACATGCCATTTCTCGATCGCTTCGATGCAGCCGCCAAGGCGGGCTTTCGAGCGGTGGAATTTCTGTTCCCGTATGAGCACCCTCCGGGCGACATCGCCGCGCGGCTCAAGGCCAACGGCCTCACTCAGGCGCTGTTCAACCTGCCGCCCGGCGACTGGACCAAGGGTGAGCGTGGCCTCGCCGCGATCCCCGGCCGGGAAGCCGAGTTCGAGGCGGCCGTGGCGACAGCGCTGCGTTATGCCGAGGCCACGGGATGCCGACGCATCCACGCGATGCCTGGCCTCCGCCACCATGGCGCCGACCGCCGCACCTATATCGCGAACCTGCGCCGCGCGGCCCGCCTCGCCGCCAAGGACAACGTCGACGTCATCATCGAACCCATCAACACGCGAGACATCCCGGGCTTCTTCCTCAATACCACCGGCGAGGCCCGCGCCGTCATCCACGAGGTCGCCGAATCCAATCTCGGCCTTCAGTTCGACCTCTACCACCGCCAGATCCAGGAGGGCGACACGGCGACCGCGATCCGCGAATTCGGCTATCTCGCGCGCCACTACCAGATTGCCAGCCCGCCCGACCGCGGCGAGCCGGACGACGGCGAAATGAACTATGCATTTCTTTTCCGAGAGATCGACGCCAGCGGTTTCACGGGATATGTCGGATGCGAGTATAAACCGCGCAACGGGACCCTGGAGGGCCTGGGCTGGGCGGCGAAGTGCGGGGTGACGCTCGGCTGAGGCCAAACCCCGGACGCAGTGAACCTTTGGCTCGGTTGCGCTCCAAACTTTCGACACCTTGGCGGCGCACAGCCTCCGAGGAAATAATCCGGGGACGGGCGACTATATGGCTTTGACGATACCCAAGCGCACCCTGACGCGGCGCGCCGCCCCCTGTCGGGGCGCAGCAGCCACCGCCGCAGCAGCGCGGTCCGCTCGAGGTCGACATCGACCAGGCCAACATCCGGCCACGCCCGATCGCCATTCCGCCGTTCCTCGGCGAAGACCCTCGTTTTGCCGCCGATGTTGCGGGCGTCGTCACCGCCGATCTCGAAAGCTCCGGCCTGTTCCAACCTCTCGACCCGCGAGGGTTCATCGAGCAGATCAGCGACCTCAACGCGGCACCGCGTTTTGCCGACTGGCGCAGTGCCGGCGCCGAGGCGCTTGTGGTTGGCCGCGTATCGCAGGTGCAGGACGGGCGCGTACGGGCCGAGTTCCGGCTCTGGGACGTCGTGCTCAACAAGCAGGTGACCGGCCAGCAGTTCACCACGGCCTCCGCCAACTGGCGGCGCGTCGGCCATATCATCGCCGACCAGGTCTGGGAGAAGCTGACGCTGGAGAAAGGCTACTTCGACTCGCGCGTCGTCTTCATCGACGAGACGGGGCCGAAGCAAAAGCGCGTGAAGCGCCTGGCGATCATGGACCAGGACGGCTTCAACATTCGCATGCTGAGCCAAGGTGGCGAACTCGTGCTGACGCCGCGGTTCAGCCCGACGAGCCAGGAAATCACCTACATGTCCTACGCCGGCGCGCAGCCGCGCGTGGTGCTCTTCAACATCGAAAGCGGCCAACGCCAGGTCGTCGGCGATTTCCCCGGCATGACGTTCGCTCCGCGGTTTTCCCCCGACGGCCAGCGCGTCGTCATGAGCCTCCAGCAGGAAGGCGACTCGTCGATCCTCGAGATGGATCTGCGCAGCCGTCAGATGCGCCGTCTCACGCAGGGCCGCGCGATCGATACCGGCCCGTGCTATTCACCCGACGGTCGGCAGATCGTATTCGAATCCGATCGCGAGGGCCGGCAGGCGTTGTATGTCATGGCATCGGATGGCGGTGCCCCGCGCCGTCTGAGCATGGGCGAAGGCCGCTACTCGACCCCAGTGTGGTCGCCACGCGGCGACTACATCGCCTTCACGAAGCAAACCAGCGGCAGCTTCCTGATCGGCGTCATGCGCACGGACGGCTCGGGCGAACGCATCCTGACCGAGGGCTACCATAACGAGGGACCGACGTGGGCGCCGAACGGCCGATTCCTGATGTTCTTCCGTGAGGCGCAAGGCGCCAATGGCGGCCCCAGGATCTACTCGATCGATCTCACCGGACGCAACGAGCGCGTGATTCGCACGCCCTCGTTCGCATCGGATCCCGCATGGTCGCCATTGTTGCGCTGAGCAGCAACATCCGGCGCTGGCGACTCCCGGAAATCCGGCTTGACGCCCCGCGAAAGTTGCACGAGCCTGTTTAAGAGGCCCCATGGCCTATTTCGCGTGTCATTTTCGCATCTAAGGGGCCACAAAACACCTGTGGAGTCACCACACTTCTTGCTCTGAACGCGGACCACCAGTACCCAAGATGGAGCGACCGCCGAATAAGCGGTTTCAGTCGCCGGAACCGGGTTCATACGAACACGTTACGGTCACTGACGCTGTTGGGCAGTGGCTGTTGGGGAATGTTGGCGCTGTGCGTCGCATGAACCGGCAATAGATGCCAATGCACCGGCGACGGAGCTCGTTAGCGTTGAGAGTTGATCCCATCACGGGGCTTTCTAGGGGAGACTGACTATGAAGAGTGCCATCGTTCTTGCCACGGTGATCGCGGCTGTCGCTCTTGGCGCGTGCCGCAAAGAAGTGGCCCACGAGTCGTACAAGCTCGGTGCGGGCGACGTTGCGCCGGTTGCGCAGCAGGTCCGCTAAGTCATCGAATTCGGGTCGGCTGCTTGCAGCCAACCCGGTTCCGAGACGACAACGAAGCCGTATTGCTAGCCTTCGGGCACAGCAATGCGGTTTTGTTGTTTTTGGAGTTTGATGATCGGGTTGTGACGACTGACGACATCAGGACGACTGATGCGCAGCTCTACTGCCTCGTCGCACGAATGCGCGCAAGGTAGCGCGGGCCTCGTTGAAGTCTCGGGGATCAGGCCGTGGCGCGGCCGCTCAAGTAGGAAATCCGCCCACGTAGCCGCGTGCCAAAAGCCACGACTGGAGCCAACAGCTCTCTGCCGCGCAGATCGACACGGTGAGTGCGGACGATGACCGCAGGAAGATTGGCAGAAGCCGGGACATCGGCGCGCCGAGCGCCATTGTCGGTTTCTGCACCGGACTCATCGTCAGGTGCCGCCATCGAGAAACCCGCCGCCAGTGCGGCACGATGCAGTCGTTCGATACTCATGTCGCCGACCTCGCTCGACCCCATCGAACCCCTACACGGTCCCATGGCTGCCATCGACGTCCCGCTAAGGCCTTCACCTTTCGCAGAACATTGTGGATAATGTGCGACACTTTATCTTCACGTCAAGTAAAAATTGGTAAACAAGCGTGATGCTTTCGACCAAAAGTGCACTCAAGCGCCCGCGTATCGTTCAACCTGCTTGATTAAATCTGAATGCCATCGGACAAGCACAACGCGTGCCAATCGGCGCGCTAACCGTCGAGCGCGACGCCGAAGGCGCCAAACGGAGCCACAGCGACACCCGCGGACTCCAGCAAGCGCGGCCATTCATCGCCCGCCAGAAAGATCCGCTCAACGTCTCTCTGCTCGGTCATCGGATCGAGTTCGGCCAGAGACGCATCCGAATATCCGGGATGGCACATCGCGAGCGGTCGCGGGCCGAGATTGCGAATGAAGCGAGCGAACAGGTCGCCGACGTGCTGACGCGTCGCGAGATCATAGACCCCGCTGAACCCGTCATTGAGCGCAAACCCCCGCCGTCGTGCCGCGCGAGCGAAGTTCAGACCTAGCGTGGATATGACCAATGCCTTTGATGACGCGACCCCTCGCGCGATGATACGCGCGGGCGTCTCGTGGCACGATCGCAGATACTTTGGCCGACCCGCACCCGCCCGCTCGAGTGCCCTGAAAAGAGCACGTCTCACGCCGGGAAGCTGGTGCACGTGGTGGTGCCCATCGATATGCGCGGGCGGACGTTTCCAAATGTCGACGAACGCTACGAGTTGCCGCTCAATCTCGGCTTCGATTTCAGCACCCGGCAGCCGCCCGAGGAGACTGGCGCGCACCAATCGATCGACCCGCGGCAGGCGGCCCGCCGGCGCAAACGTCGGCATTGCGCCGAGGGGCTTCTGATCGGTCAGCGTCAGGTGGAGCCCGATGTCAGCGGCCCCGGCCACCTCCGAGAGCGCTGCTGCTTCTTCCCGCCACCACGGGCAAACCGTCATCACGCTCGTTGCAGAAATGCGGCCGGCCGCAATCAGCTCGCGAATGCCGCGGCTGACGCCAGGCGTCAGGGCATAATCGTCGGCGCAGACGACCAGGGGTGTTCGCGGTTTCGCCGGCATTGGAGCGTACCTTGCCGCTTCGTTATCGCCGCCGATTGCCAGCACGGCGCTGGCAATGTGGCCTGACGTGCGATACTGCAAAATCGAGCGCGCAGCCAGTGGCGCTGCGCACCTTGCATCACACCGGGCGCGACCGGACGACATGGAGCGCCACACGTTACGAGCGGAGACTGCGATGAGCCGGCTGGATGTCCATCAATTCATGTGCCGAAGCGATAACTTCGGGGTCCTCATACACGATCGCGAGAGCGGCCTTACCGCGAGCATCGACGCACCCGATGCGGACGCTGTCCGGCGCGCGCTCGCCGAGAAAGGCTGGCGGCTCAGCCATATCCTGGTGACGCATCACCACGCCGACCACACCGATGGCATTGCCGCGCTAAAATCGGAAACCGGCTGCAAGGTCATCGGGCCGAAAGCGGAAGCCGCTAAGATCCAAGGTCTCGACGAGGTCGTCGCTGAGGGCAACTCGTTCAAGTTCGGCCCTCACCGCGTCGATGTTCTCGACACTCCAGGCCATACTGCCGGCCATATTAGTCTCGTCATTCCCGATCAGAAGATGGCGTTCGTCGGCGACACGCTCTTCGTGATGGGCTGCGGCCGCATCATCGAAGGCGATCCGCAGATGATGTGGACCTCGCTGCAGAAGATCGCGCGCCTACCGGCCGACACGGAACTCTACTGCGGCCACGAGTACACCGTCGCGAATGCGAGGTTCGCGCTCACAATCGAACCCGGCAATGACAAGCTCGTCGCTCGCGCCGCCGAGGTCGTTGCCCTGCGTGCGCGCGATCAACTCACCCAGCCGACGCGGGTCGACATCGAACTCGAGACCAATCCGTTCCTGCGCCCCGCTGTCCTGGCGATCCGAGAGCGTCTCGGCATGGCCGACAAAAAGGACTGGGAAGTCTTCGCCGAGATCCGCGAACGCAAGAACCGCAGCTAGACTATAGTTCTATCTCTCTCAACCGGCAGATCCCCATGCAGACCATCCTCCACGAGAACCTGTCACCGGGCCGAAACGAGCACAGCCAACCGATCGGCAGCCCGCTCGCGAACTGGACGCCGCGCGCGCAGCCGCCGCGGACACCTATGATGGGTACGCGCTGCGACGTCGTGATGCTCGACCCTGCAGCCCACTTCGACGACCTGTGGGACGCATTCCAAACCGACCCCAGCGGTAAGAGCTGGACATATCTGTTCGTTGACATGCCGGCCACGCGCGAAGCACTGCGGGCGTATCTCGACGCGCAGGCGAAGACAGCGGATCCGCTCTGCCATACGCTCATCGACACATCGACCGGCCGCGCCGTCGGCATCGCGAGCTTCATGCGCATCGATGCGAACATGGGAGTCATCGAGGTCGGCAACATCAACTACTCCGAACGGCTGAAGCGCACAGCGGTTGCGACCGAAGTCATGTTCCTGATGATGAAGCGCGTCTTCGACGAACTCGGCTATCGCCGCTACGAATGGAAGTGCGACAGCCTCAATCATCCGTCACGCAAAGCCGCCGAGCGCTACGGCTTCGTCTACGAGGGCACGTTCCGCCAGGCCGTCACCTACAAGGGCCGAAATCGCGACACCGCGTGGTTCTCCATGATCGACAAGGAATGGCCGGCTCTAAAGCGCGCCTACGAGGCGTGGCTCGATCCCGCAAACTTCGACGCCCAGGGCGCGCAACGCCGCGGCCTCGCAGACATGATCAAAGAGGCGCAGCGCTAGCTGGGTCGCACCGTTCGCGGCGCCGCTGGAGGTAAGAACAGGCCATGGCGACTGCATCGACGCCAAGCGCCGTGCCTCATGACACCATCTTCGCGCTCTCGAGCGGAGGGGGACGCACGGCCGTCGCCGTCGTACGCGTTTCGGGTCCGGCGGCGGGAATCGCGCTCGAGCGTATCGCAGCGCCTTTGCCAAAGCCACGCTTCGCCGCACTACGTAAACTGCGTCATCCGGATACCGGAGAGGAGTTCGACCACGCCCTTGTATTGTGGTTCCCCGGTCCCAAGACTGAAACCGGCGAGGATATTTGCGAGCTTCACGTTCACGGCGGCCGCGCGGTCCTGGCGGCGGCATACGAGGCGCTAGCAGCGGTTCCAGGATGTCGGCCCGCCACCGCCGGCGAATTCGCCCGACGCGCGTTCGACAACGGCAAGCTCGATCTCACGACTGCCGAAGGCATCATCGACCTGATCGATGCCGACACCGATGCCCAGCGGCGCCAGGCGCTGCGTCAGGCATCGGGTGAGCTTGCCGCGCTCTACGAGGGCTGGCGGCGTGAGTTGATCGAGGCGCGAATGCTGGTCGAAGCGGCCATCGATTTTTCCGACGAGGCCGACATCTCGCATCTCGCTGAGACGAACGGCCTCGCCAGAGCCGCATCGTTGGCGGGCACGATCAAGCACCACCTCGACGATGGCCGCCGCGGCGAGATCGTGCGGGAGGGCTTCCGTATCGTCCTGGCTGGGCCACCAAATGTAGGCAAATCGAGCCTGATGAACGCACTGGCGCGGCGCGACGTCGCGATCGTTTCGGACGAACCTGGCACGACGCGTGACATCTTGGAGGCTCGACTCGATCTCGATGGTTACATGGCCATCGTCGCCGATACCGCCGGATTGCGCGAAGCGGTGGGTGCCGTCGAGCAAGAGGGCATTCGCCGGGCCCGTCGCCGGGCCGAGGAAGCTGACCTGATTGTGTGGATTTCCGACGCGACCGCCCCGTCGTGCGAATTGGCGCCAGATTTCGCGACCAGCACCGCGCGCACACTGCGCGTCCTGAATAAGATCGATGCCTCTGGCATGCCAAGTATGAACCGGACTGCGTTTGACCACACGATCTCCGCACGAACCGGCCAAGGCATAGCGGAGCTGGTGACGGCACTCGGCGCGATCGTCAGAAACGCCATCGGCAGCGATGACGGACCCGCGATCACCCAGATCCGCCATCGCCGGCATCTCGAAACATGCCTGGATGCCCTGGCGAGCGCACAAGCGGCCGGAGACCTTGGGACGGAGCTCGCTGCCGAACAACTACGCCTGGCGGCGGACGCGTTAGGGCGCATTGTCGGGCGGATTGATCCTGAGGACATCCTCGACGAGGTCTTCGCTCGTTTCTGCATCGGCAAATGAAGTGTGAGCGAAGTCCTAACGATTGTTTCACGTGAAACACCGAGCCGTCCTTCGCTCTGACATCCCAGGCCACTCGTCGCCACTTCGTTGAATGTTTCACGTGAAACACTTTGTTAGGACCACCTTGATTGGAGATCCAAGCCTTGAAGGCTCGTGCAACCGCTTTGGTCCCTTTCGTCCCCTCGGGACCGGACTTCGAAACAGCCCTCGCCTTCTTTACCGATCTGGGCTTCGAGACGGTCTGGCGTCATGATGGGCTCGCCGGCCTGCGGTTCGGCGGTGCCTACTTCATGCTCCAGGACATCGACATCCCGGTCTGGCAGGAGAACCAGATGCACGTCATCGAGGTCGACGACCTGGACATCTATTGGGCGGAAATCGACGCTCTGGACCTTCCTGCGAAATACGCGAGCGTCCGCATCAAGCCGCCGACCGACTACCCGTGGGGCCGGGAGGTTCACGTCGTCGACCCCGCCGGTGTCTGCTGGCATCTCCGGAAAGGGACCTAGCCGTGCGACCCGCTCTCGTTCCTGAGCTGCATTGCAGCGACCTCGACAAAAGCCTCGATTTCTACGTCGACCTCCTCGGCTTTCGTGTTTTGTACGATCGGCCGGAGGAACGGTTCGCCTATCTCGACCGAAACGGCGCAGAGCTGATGCTCGACGAGTACGTGCCCGGTGCGCGGATGCTGGCGATGGCACCATTCGAGCGACCTTATGGCCGCGGCGTCAACTTCCAGATCGCCGTTGACGACGTGGATGTCATCCATGCGGCCGTCGTCAGCGCCGGGTTGAGCGCGTTCCTCCCACTCGAAGAACGCTGGTATCGTCGCGACGAGGCCGAAATCGGTGTCCGTCAATTCATAGTGCAGGACCCGGACGGCTACCTAATCCGGCTGTCGCAGCGTCTGGGGACGCGACAAATTACAAAATAAGCTTCCGCACCATTCCCCAAGGTTGAGAGGGTCCAATGCCGACCTACCGGCTGCACTACTTCCCCGAATCCGGCAATAGCTACAAGCTCGCCCTCATGCTCACCCTCTGCGGGCAGCCTTTCGAGCCTGTCTGGACGGACTTCGGTGCGGGCATCACACGCACGCCTGAGTGGCGGGCGGCCGTCAATGAAATGGGGGAAATCCCGGTTCTCGAGGAAGACGGCGTGCGCCTGACACAGACGGCGCCGATCCTGTTGCGGCTTGCCGAGAGGTATGGCTGCTTCGGTGGTGACCCACCGGAAGAGCGGCTGGAGGTCCTGCGTTGGCTGTTCTGGGATAACCACAAGCTCACCGGCACGATGGCGACCTATCGTTTCCTGCGGACATTCAGCGCGTCACCCGATGAGCGCGTACTGGCGTTTCTGCGGAAACGGATCGACGACTATCTGGGTATCCTTGAGCGCCGGGTAGCCAGTTCGACCTTCGTCGTTGGCGCCAAGGCGACGATTGCCGACCTGTCGATGTGTGCCTACTTGCAGTACCCGAGTGACGAGCACGGATACGAATTCACCAAAAGTCATCCCGCCGTGGGTGCCTGGCTCGGCAGGATCGCCGCCCTACCGGGCCACAAATCGGCCTACGACCTGCTGCCCGGCAAACGGCTCCACCATTACGCCTAACCGCGCCTTTTGACCGCGGATGCGGATTGCCGTATGGCTCTCGCCTTCGCGGCAAATCAGGTACTTCGGGCGGCTCGGACCCATGAACAAGGCGACCTACGATGTCATCGTCGTTGGCGGCGGCCATGCCGGCGTCGAGGCGGCGGCCGTGGCCGCGCGGATGGGCGCGCGCACAGCGCTGGTGACGCACAGCGCTGCGACCATCGGCGAGATGTCCTGCAATCCGGCGATCGGCGGGCTCGGCAAGGGCCACCTCGTCCGGGAGGTCGACGCCATGGACGGCCTGATGGGCCGTGT
>LNEA01000369.1 GCA_001464855.1 Rhizobiales bacterium Ga0077530 | reverse complement strand
GGTGCCTACGGCACGATCTTCTGGAACGATCCGAAGGAGCAACTCACGGTGGTATTCATGTCGGCGGGGCCAGGGCCGATACGGACCTACTACCGCAAGCTCGTGAACACGCTGGTGCTGCAGGCATTGGTCGAGTAACGAAAAGTCAGAGCGGCGCCTCAGGCGCGAGAGCAAAAAGGCGCCGCCGGTATGTTCCCGGCGGTGCGCACGCAACGGAGAATTGCAGCCATGGCGTCCTCGACGACAACCAGCGCAGTGTTGCAGCGCGCGGCCCCCGCCGAACTCGGTTTCGATCCGGGCCGGCTCGGTCGCATTCGGGAGGCCATCGACCGCGAAGTCGCGGCCGGCATGATCCCGGGCGCGGTGGTCGGTATCGCGCGGCACGGCAAAGTCGCGATGCTCGAGGGCTACGGCTTCCGCGACAAGACTGCGGGCACGCAGATGTGGGCCGATGCGGTGTTCTCGATCGCGTCGATGACCAAGCCGATGGTGTCGGTCGGTATCATGATGCTCGCCGAGGAAGGACGCTTGCTGCTCGGCGATCCCGTGTCGAAATTCCTGCCCCAACTCGCCGGCATGAAGGTCGCCAAGTCGATTACGAGTGACGTGCTCGAAACGGTGCCGGCTGAGCGTGAGATGACCGTGCAGGATCTGCTGCGGCACACCTCGGGTCTCAGCTACCAGAACCGCGGCACCAGCGCCGCGTACCGCGCCTATCCCGTCCACGGCACCAGCGCCACGCACAGCAAGGAAGATTTCCTGGCACTGCTCGGCAAGGCGCCGCTGCTGTTCCAGCCCGGCACGGCGTGGGAATACGGTGTCTCGACCGATATCCTTGGCTTCATCATTGAGGCGATCTCCGGCAAGCGCCTCGGCGACTTCCTGTCGGAGCGCCTATGGCAACCCCTCGGCATGGCAGATACCGGCTTCGAGCTGACCGACCAGACGCGCGACCGCTATGCCCGAGCGCTCCCGAAGGATCCGCTGACCGGCGAACCGCTGATCGTCCACCACGCCACCGGCAAGGTGTCGAAGTGGCAATCGGGCGGCGGCGGCTGCGTTTCGACGGCGGCGGACTACCTCCGTTTCACGCAGATGCTGCTCGACGGCGGCGTCAGCGGCGGCAAGCGGTTGCTCGGACGCAAGACCATCGCGCTGATGACCTCCGACCACCTCGGCAGCAACATCGTCAACCGACTCCCCTCCACAATGGATCCGGCGTTCAACGGCTACGGCTTCGGCCTCGGCTTCGCGGTCCGCAAGGAGCAGGGCCTATCGGCCGCCAACGGCACGCCCGGCGATTACTACTGGTCCGGCGTCTACGGCACGTACTTCTGGAACGATCCGGTCGAGCGGATGACGGTCGTTGCGATGATTGTTGCGCCCGGGCAGATGCGGCTGCGCTATCGCCAGCTCATCCGCAGCCTGGTGCTCCAGGCGATCGTCGATTGATCGACGTTGACAGCAGGACCGACCACCAATGACCGCAGCACCGACCGGCCTCCACGCGCTCGCCCAGGGCGTGATCCTCTCGCCTTTCACGCGCATCCGCCGTCTGCTCGATGGTGTCGAGTCCGGGCACGCCCGACCGATCGAGATGATGGTCGGCGAGCCGCGCGAAGTCATGCCGGCGTTCGTCGCCGACAAGATGGTCGAGGCGAAGGAGACGCTAGCCAAATATCCGCCGATCCGCACCAGCGAGGAGTTGCGCAATACGATCGGGGCGTGGATCGAGCGGCGCTACGGCATCGCCGGGACCATCGATCCGCTGCGCCACGTCCACCCGCTCAACGGCTCCCGCGAGGGGCTGTTCTTCGCGATCCTGCCCGCCGTCGGCCGTAAGGTCGTCGAGGGTCGTCCGCTCGTCCTGCTGCCGAACCCCATGTATCACGCCTATCTCGGGGCGACATACGCGGCGAACTGCGAGCCGGTGTACCTCGACGCGACAGCCGACACCGGATTTCTTCCCGATCTCGATGCGCTCGAAAAGGACACTGCGACGCTCGCTCGCACGGTTGCGTTTTATCTCTGCTCGCCGGCCAATCCGCAGGGCGCGGTCGCCAGCGCGGACTACATTCGCAAGGCGCTCGCATTGGCGCGCCAATACAACTTCATGCTGTTCTTCGACGAGTGCTATTCGGAGATCTATACCCAGGATCCCCCGACCGGCGGCCTCCAGATCGCGGCCCGTACGCCCGACGGATTCAGGAACATCATCGTCTTCAACTCGCTCTCGAAGCGGTCCAACCTGCCGGGATTGCGCTCCGGATTTGCGGCCGGCGACGCCGATTTCCTGGAAACTTTTGCCGAGATTCGCAACCTCACGGCGCCGCAGATGCCGGGCGTCGTGCAGCATGCGTCGGTAGCGGTGTGGAGCGAGGAGCAGCACGTCGCCGTCATTCGCCAGGCCTACCGCGCCAAGTTCGACGTGTGCGACGAGCTGCTGGCCGGCAAATTCGGCTACAAGCGGCCCGCCGGCGGGTTCTTCCTGTGGCTCGATATGAGCCATTTGGGCGGCTCCGTGCCCGCGACCGTAACGCTTTGGAAACGCTGCGGTGTCAAGGTCGTCCCAGGTGCTTATCTGGCGCATCCGAACGCACACGGGGTCAATCCGGCCGAGCAGTACATTCGGGTCGCCTTGGTTCATGACGTGGCGACTGTTCGTGAAGCGCTCCAGCGCATCGTTTCGGTCGAGGCGTAAAACAACGTGGGAACATGGCGTTGCATGGCTCCAGTTATGAGCCCCGGCCGTTGCTTCCACATCCGCTGGAAGAGCGGCTGAGAGGCGGCATTTCGCGAATCGTGGGCCTGGCGCTCGCGGTGCTGACGGCTGCTGGCTGGCTGAGCCTGATGACCTGGTCGGCCCAGGACCCGAGCCTCACGCATGCCGCAGGTGGTACAACCCGAAACTGGATGGGGCCGTTCGGCGCCATCATCTCCGACCTCCTCCTGCAATCGATCGGCCTCGCCGCCATTTTCGGCATGGTCGTCGTCAGCTTCTGGAGTGCCGAGCTGATTCTGCGCCGGCGCCTCTTGGAGCTTCGGATCCGGCTGATCATCGCCCCGGTTGCCCTGCTGGTTCTGGCGGGCGCGCTCGCGTCCATTTCTGCCCCGGCGAGCTGGCCGCTGCATCAGGGTCTGGGGGGCGCATTTGGCGCACTCGTCTTCAAACTGGTGTCGTCCGTATTTGCCCAGGTCAATCCGGGGCGCGCGGGCCTTGCTGCCGGGCTCGTCATGTTCGCGGCCGGCATGTGCGCGCTCTCGGCAGCGCTCGGTCTGACGCAGCGGGAATACGCGCTGCTCTGGCAATCGGACCGCGACGCACAGCGCGGCGGCTTTCTCGACGGGATCCAGCGCGCCATGAGCGGCTGGACGGGGTGGTTTGCGCGCCAACGCGCGACCGCCGCCGATCGCGCGTGGCCGTCGATGGGGGGAAACACTGCTGCGCCGCGCGGGGAGCGGTACGCGCCGGACCATGGCATTGACGACGATCCCGACCCGATGACGTTCGATACCGCGACCGATGTCGAGAGCTCGGACATTGCGCGCCGCTTCGCCCCTGGTGGGGGGCGAGTGCCGCCACAGCCGACGCTGGCCCAGCCCGCACGACCCGAGCCGGCGCCGCGCCAGCGCGCGCGCAAGTCGCCGGCCCCGCGTGGCTTCGCTCGCCCCGCGCTCGACATTCTGCGTCGCGCGCTGCCGCCAAAGCAGGGCGCCGAGATCAGTCAGGCCGTTATGCGCGGCAATGCGCGGCTGCTCGAGGATGTGCTCGCCGACTTCGGCGTGAAGGGTGAGATCAAGGACATCCGTCCCGGCCCCGTCGTGACGCTGTATGAGTTGGTGCCGGCGCGTGGAACAAAGTCCGCCCGCGTGATCGGCCTCGCCGATGACATCGCCCGCTCGATGAGCGCGGCATCGGCCCGTATCGCCGTGGTGCCAGGCCGCAATGCAATCGGCATCGAGTTGCCGAATGCCGCCCGCCAGTCGGTATTCCTGCGCGAATTGCTCGAAGCCGACGCGTTCGCCGCGAGCGAGGCGCAGCTCCCGATCACATTGGGCAAGAGCATCGCCGGCGAGCCGATCGTCGTCGATCTCGCGCGGATGCCGCATCTGCTCATTGCCGGCACCACGGGATCGGGCAAGTCGGTCGGCGTCAACGCGCTGATCCTGTCACTGCTCTATCGCCTGACGCCCGAGGAATGCCGCTTCCTCATGATCGATCCGAAGATGCTGGAGCTGTCGGCCTACAACGGCATCCCGCATCTGCTGACGCCGGTCGTCACCGATCCGCATCAGGCCGCCGCCGCGCTCGAATGGGTCGTGCGCGAAATGGAGGAACGCTACAAGCGGATGTCCAAGCTCGGTGTGCGCAACATCGAGATGTTCAACACGCGTGTGCGCGCCGCGCGAGATCGCGGTGAGAAGTTGGCGCGCCGCGTGCAGACCGGATTCGACGCCGAGAGCGGCCGGCCGGTGTTCGAGAGCGAGCCGCTCGATTTTACGCCGATGCCGTTTATCGTCGTCGTCGTCGACGAATTTGCGGACCTGATGGTGGTCGCCGGCAAGGACGTCGAAGGTGCGGTGCAGCGTCTCGCGCAGATGGCGCGCGCCGCCGGCATCCATCTCATCATGGCGACGCAGCGGCCGAGCGTCGACGTCATCACCGGCACGATCAAGGCGAACTTCCCGACCCGCATCAGCTTCAAGGTTGCCTCCAAGATAGACAGCCGCACGATCCTCAACGAGCAGGGTGCCGAGCAGCTTCTCGGTGCCGGCGACATGCTATTCGCGTCGGGCGCCGGCGGGTCGATCATGCGCGTGCACGGCCCGTTCGTGTCCGACGAGGAAGTGGAACAAGTGGCCGCGCACCTGCGTCTGCAGGGCGAGCCGGAATTTGTCGACGTGATCCTCGAGCGTGACGAGGACCCGGACGACGAGGACGATCCGGAGGCCGTCGCCGACGAGTTGTTCGACCGCGCCGTCGCCCTGGTCGTGCGCGAGCAGCGGGCCTCCACGAGCTTCCTCCAGCGCCGCCTCGCGATCGGCTACAACCGTGCCGCTGATTTGATGGAGCGAATGGAGCGAGAGGGGTTAGTCGGCCCCGCAAGCCCCGTCGGGAAGCGCGAGATTCTGCTCGGCGGCGGCGACGGGCGGCCTGATCTCGGCAATTAATGCCGGTATTTCATAGCGCTACGGCGTATGAGACTAAAGTATGATTTGTGCGACGCACAAAAATGTTGCGATGCACAATAGGTCTCCCTACATAGAGATCACGGACAACATTCCTGCGTGGAGTGCCCGCTCCACGCTGAAACCGCGATCTCACAAGAAACGGAGCCCCCAGATGAATGAGCATATCAAGCGCCAGGCCGAGGAATTCATGAACGCTGCCAAGGCCGCCAAGATCCCCGAGAACATCCAGGCTTTCGCCCAGGAAGGCGTCGCCAAGTCGCAGGAAGCGTTTGAGACGCTGACCGCCGCGGCCAAGGATCAGGCCAAGGTCGCCGAGGACTTTGCGCTCGCCACCCAGGCCGGCATCAAGTCAATCAGCGCCAAGATGTTCGACAATACTGCCGTCAACGCCGAAGCCGCGTTCGATGCCGCCCGCTCAATGGCCAGCGCCACCAGCGTGCCGGAAGTTCTGCGCCTCCAGGCCGAGTTCTTCCAGCGTCAGTTCGCCGTCGCCGGCGCGCAGACCAAGGAGCTGTTCGAGCTGTCGACCCGCTTCGCGACGCAGTCTTTCGAGACCGCAAGCGAAGCCACGGCCAAGTCCGTCGAGAAGGCCCGCAAGCGCGCCTGATCCGGTTTGAGCTTCTACGAGTAACGAAGGCCTGCGGGATCAATCCTGCGGGCCTTTTTGCTGCGAAAGCGCTAAATCCCCTCTCCCAGTACGCGCGGGGAGAAGGTTAGGGTGAGGGGTGGCAACATACGAAACATTGGCGATTGGCGCCGCCCCTCACCCCGGCCCTCTCCCCATTGAAGGCAATGGGGAGAGGGGGAAGTCTGCCCGACAGCAGGAGCCCACCGCGTGTCGACCGAAGACCCTGAGACACCGCGCTCGTCCCGCCCACGCCTCGCCAACACGCAGGTGACGCGGGTGACATTGCGTGCGCTCCGCGTGCTCGCGCACGGCCCGCGCCTGATCCTGCAGACGCTGCTGGCGATCATCATCGTCTTCGAGGAATGGGGCTGGCGGCCGCTCGCGGCGGCGTTGGCGCAACTCGGCCGCCTCAAGCCGATTGCGTGGCTCGAGGCGCACATCCAGCGGCTGCCTCCATACGGCGCGCTGCTCGTGTTCGCGATGCCGTCGATCTTGATCCTGCCGCTCAAGTTGATCGCGCTGTATCTCATCACGTCGGGACGCGAGGTCGCGGCGGCGGCTCTGTTCATCGGCGCCAAGGTCGTCGGCACGGCCAT
>LNEA01000368.1 GCA_001464855.1 Rhizobiales bacterium Ga0077530 | reverse complement strand
GCCATCTCGTCGACAGGCATGGCGCCAGCCAAAAGCCACGATCCATCCGCGCGCTCAACGGCATGCGGCTCGCGTTCGGCGTTGTCCGACTTGAAGACGCCGGCAATGGCCTCGAGAACATCGGCTGGCGTCACCAGTCCCTCGAAGTTTCCATATTCGTTATGGATCAATGCCATGGGCACTTCGGCATCGCGCAACACTGTGAGGACATCGAGCGCATCCATCGTTTCGGGAACGATGGGCGCTTTGCGGATATGGGCGCGCACGTCGAGCCCCTGCTCGCGCAGTATCCCGGCCAGCAACTCGCGGGTTTGTACGACGCCGATGAGCGCGTCCGATGAGCCGTCGCCGACCGGCAAGCGCGAATGCGGGGTGGTGATGAGACGCTGTCGGATATCCGCATCTGCTGCCGAAATATCGATCCAATCGACGTCGGTGCGGGGCGTCATCAGGCCGATGACCGCGCGGTCCGCCAGTCGCATCACGCCTGAGATGAGCTGGCGCTCGCCGCTCTCTAGAACGCCAGACGTTTCGGCTTCGAGGATGAGCGACCTGATTTCCTCGTCGGTGACGCGATGTGCGCTTTCCGTCGTTCGCCCAAGCAGCCGGAAAACGAGCTGCGTCGATGCGTCGAGCAACCAGACTGCGGGTTTTGCAGCAACCGCTACCGCGGACATGAAGGGAGCGACCCGGCAGGCAATGCGCTCCGCATTGCGCAGCGCGAGGTTTTTGGGGACCAGTTCGCCGATGATCACAGAGAGATATGTGATGACCACGATGACAAAGCCGTAGCCCTTCGGAGATACTCCGCCGCAATCCAGCCGAAAGCCTCACCGGAATAGGCGCCGTTGATGATGCCGATCAGCGTGATGCCGATCTGGACTGCGGAAAGAAAGCGTCCGGGATCGCTGGCAAGCGCTAGCGCCTTCGTCGCGCCTGGATGCGATGCAGCGGCCAATGCGCGCAGGCGAGGAAGCCGCGCCGAGACGACCGCGAGTTCGGATAATGCAAAGACGCCGTTGAGGAGGATGAGCGCGAAAACAATCAGAAACTCGATCACGTCAATCTTGGCTGACGTGGATGCGTCCAACCACTCCCTGTCGTTGCCCACTCTAGTTAGGCCACGCGCCGACTGCCGTCAAATCGCCAAGCAGCAGACGCAAAGCGTCCGGGGCGGTGCTAGACCACCCCGGACGATTCATGTAACAAAATTCAGCGCTCGATATTGAGCTGGCGCTTCAACTCGTCGATCTCGTCCTTGAGCCGGCTATCGGCAGCGATCTCACCGTCGATCTTACGGATCGCGTGGAGAACGGTCGTGTGATCGCGATCACCGAAGCGGCGACCGATCTCCGGTAGCGACCGAGTGGTGAGCTGCTTCGACAGATACATGCCGATCTGGCGCGGCCAAACCACCGAGCGATGCCGGCGCGGCGACAGGATGTCGGACTTCGACACGCCGTAGTGGCGCGAGACGAGGCGCAGGATGTCCTCGATCTTAATGCGGCGCGGCTCGATCCCATTGACGAGATCGCGGATCGTCGTCTCGACGAGATCGAGCGTGATCCGCGTCTGCGTGTACTGCCACGTCGCGTAGAGCCGCGTCACCGCGCCCTCGAGTTCGCGGCCGCTTTCGGTAAGCTTGTCGGCGAGCAGTTCGACGACCTCGCGCGGGATCTCGAACGACGGATCCTGGCTCCGCTTCTCCTGGATGCGCCGCTCGAGGATCTTTAAGCGCAGATCTCTCTCGTGGCTGTTGATCTCGGTGACGAGGCCGCGCTGCATCCGCGACCGCATCCGATCATTGAGACGCACGAGTTGCGCCGGTGCCCGCGCCGAGGCGACGACAAGCTGGCGGCCGCCGTCGAGCAGCGCATTGATGATGTGATCGAATTCCAGCTCGGTCTGTTCGCCGTGCATGAATTCCATGTCGTCGATCAGGAGCAGGTCGATGAGCCGGAAGCTGTCCTTGAACGCCATGGCGTCCTGAGCTTTCAGGGCTTCGACAAACTGAAAGCGGAAGCGCTCGGCGGTCATGTACACGACGTTGGCCGACGGCTGGCGACGGCGGACCTCCCACGCAATGGCGTGGAGCAGATGCGATTTGCCATGACCGACCGAGGCGTGGATATAGAGCGGGTTATTGCCCCGCGCATCTTCCGGCACGGTCTCGGCAACCTGCATGGCACCGGCGTGGGCGATCCGGTTCGCGGTGCCGACGACGAAGCTGTCGAACGTGTAGCGCGGATCGAGAGGCGACCCTTCGAGCCCGGCGACGCCGGTGCGGGACCCGATGGCGGTCGCGAAGCCGGCGGCGGCCGCAGAGAGCGGATTGGGTTCGCCCGATTTACCGGTGGGGGGCGCGAACGGCTTGTCGGGACGCGCCGCGGCATTGTTCGCCTGCGCCACCGGCGAGGTCGGGGCCGGGGTCCGGATCTTCACCTCGACGCGCTCGATGCCGTCGAATTCGATCGCCGCGCAGCGTTGGATGGCATCGAGATAGTGAGTCTCGAGCCAATTCTTCAGGAACTTGACCGGCACGGTGACCACCAGCGCCCCGCCCTCGAAAGAGGCGAATTCAAGCGAGTGGAACCAGCTCGAATAAACGTCGTCACCGAGCGTTGCCTTGAGGGCCTGCCGCACTCGCTGCCCACGGCCGTTGATGCCACCTTCGGCGCCGCCGAGCGGTTTTCCAATTTTTTTGCCTGGATCTTCCGGCAGATCTCGATCGTCCGTCATCGTTCGTACCCCACACTTGGAATTCAATTATTCTTCAGGATTCAATCGACGCTCCGGCGCTGACGGTGCGTCTCCGCACCTGTCGATGGCCGACCTCCCGAGCGTCAAAACGAATCCCAGCCCTCGTCTGCCGCGTCAGCCCTGCAACCAGGGCAAACCTTCGGCCTTCCAGCCGGCAACCGTGCCGCGCTGGCGATGCGGGTCGAGCGGCCCCTCGAAGCCGTCGGCCACGTTGTGGCAATGGGTGTAGCCCTGCGCCGCGATGGCCCGCGCCGCCATGAGGCTCCGCCCGCCGGAACGGCAGATGAAAAACAGCTCGCTGCTGTGGTCCGCACCGACGGCGGCGAGCTGCTCAGCTACCTGTTCCACGAACGCCGGATTGAGACGGTTGTCGGGGAATGTCTGCCACTCGACCAGGATCGGCTTGCTACCGAGCCCGGAGAGATCCGGCATTCCGACAAAGGCCCATTCCGATCGAGTCCGCACATCGATCAAAAGGGCCTTCGAGTTGCCCGTCAGGGCCTCCCACACATCCTTCACCGGCACGTCGTCAACCGCACCAGAATCAAACGCCACTCAAAGTCTCCGCATCCAACAAACAAGCAACAGCGCCCATACACAGGCCTGCGCCGCCACCCAGACAAGCAATCGACAAGTACAATGAGCGCCACCAAGCAGACCGCCTGATGGAAAAACGCAATACAAGACGCCGTTGTAACCCCGTCACCGAGCTGCAGACTGCGGTCTGCATCCGGGATGCCTGCATTTACTTCGGAAGCGAACCCCAAGTGGCCTCGGCGCCGCCTCCTTAAGGGGATAGTAACCATATCGGAGACCGGCGAAGCAAGCTCGGACTTTGGGCCGACGACGCACTAACGGTCCGATCGGCGTTCAGAAGGCATCGCGTCCGATTGCCGTCCGACCTGTGGACGAATTCTCCAGGCTGTGGAGAAGCGCGTTGAGAATCCGACCTGAATCGCGACCGCCGAAGGCATCTTTTGGAGCAAAAACGGCGCCCCTCGAAGGGCGCCGCGTGAATCTAGTTTTTGCTTTTGTGAGTGCAACAGAAGCCGCCGAAATGGCTATTGCAACTGCGCTCGGATGTCACAAAATCTTCAATTATCAGATGATTGGCGAGGCACCTTCCGATCGTGCCTGAGTCGCGATTTGTGGCTATTTGGCCACGGAAGGGGTCGCGACGCGACCCAGAGGAAATTCCTCAATCAGGACGCGGTGGCGCCGATCGACTTCACGCGCGCCGCAAGCCGCGAAACCTTGCGCGACATCGTCTTCTTGTGGACGACGCCCTTCTGCGCGGACTTCATCATGATCGGCTCGGCGGCCTTCAGAGCGGTCTCGGCGGCGGACTTGTCGCCGGCAGCGATGGCGCTCTCGACGGCGCGCACGGTCGACCGCAGACGCGACCGGCGCGTCTTGTTGACCTCGGTGCGCCGCAAGGTTTGGCGCGCTGCCTTCTGCGCCGAGCTGGTATTGGCCATTCTGTCGTCCTTCCTGGGTTGAACGTGGTATTCGGCGTGTCATATCCGGATGGCAATCGTGCCGATGGCCCGGGTGGCGCGCCTCAAATGCAATGCACCGCCCGTAGCACCTAGGCCAGGGCGGTTCGCTGGGCTTTCCTATAGAAGAGTGTAGGGCCTCCGGTCAACGGGGGCTGGAGAGGGTTGATGGTGCCCCGGCGCCCTTCAAGCCGGGGGCGGGGCGGCTGGCCCCGACGCCTCTCCCTTGGCGGGCGTAGCACCGGGTGCGCGGCGCATGAGCTCGCCGAGGAAGTCGCGGACCCGGATCGGTGGGGCCTCGATGAACGGCAGGGGGCGCGTCACCTCGACAGCCGCGGCCCCGATCCGGGCGGTCAGGGCGCCGTTGAAAATGCCTTCACCAAGCCTCCGCGAGACCCGCCGCAGCAGATCCTGGCCGAGGAACTGGCCGAGCAGGTCGTCGGTGAGCGCGACGCTGCCGGTCGCCACGATATGGCCGACCACCATGCGCGCGAGCCGAGCGGTGCCGGCAAATCCCGGCCGGCCGCCGTAGAGGCCCGCGAGCGTGCGCAAGAGGCGCAGGTTCTCGATCAGCACGTAGGCGACGGAGACGAACGCCGCCGGGCTCAGCGCCGTCACCATGGTCACGCGCTTGGCGGCCTTGGCGACGACGCGGCGCGCCTCTCCATCGATCACCAGCATGAGATCGCGGTCGGCGAGGCGCATTAGGTCGCCGGGATCGCGGACGTCGCGGGCGTGTTCGTCCAGGCGCGCGAGGTGCCAGCGCAACTCGGGCCGTCCGGCAAGAAGTCGCCGGATCGCCTGCACGGTCTCGCGCTCTTGGGCTACATCCTTCTCGCGCAGCGCCTTGTCGGCGCCGAGCCGGATCGCCCCGAGGCGGCGCAGACGGACGAAGCCGACGATCTCGCGCAGCGCCAACATGACGAGGGCGAGGATGATGATCACTGCGAGCCCAAATGAGATCCAGCCGATCCAGTCGTCGCGGGCGAGCGCAACCGACACGAAACGAGCAAACCAGACGCCGAACGCAATGCTCGCGAGCGCCGTCATCGCCGAGAGCAGCCACGCGCCCCAGCGGATGCCGCGGCCGACATCGTCGAAATTCGGGATCTGCAACCCGATCGGCAGCCCCGGCCGCGACTGCGCGGCGTCGTTCGCATCGCTCGCGGGCGCAGTGGTCACGGGCTCGATGATTTCGGCTTCGCTGGCCGAGAATGCACGCGGGCGTCGCGGATCGGATGGGGACATCATGCGAGATGGTCTCCGATCAGAAATTCCAGCGCTCGATCGAGGCGGACGTGCGGCCATGGCGCGATGAGACCCGACGGCGTCTCCGTGACGATCCGCGGCGGACTGAAGCGGACGACGTGGATGTCGCTCTTGAATGAGCCGGGGTTCGAGCCACCGGGCATCTGATCCAGTCTCGGCAGGTCGCCGGGAAATACCGCCGCGCTCGTTTTGCCGTCGAACACTTTGCCGCCGATTGTCTCGCCAGCGAGCGGCGTGCCAACGATGCAGGCAAGCCGCTGGCCATCGCGTGTCACTTCACCCTCGCGCGTCGCGCGCAACGCCGCAATCGCCAATGCGCGAACCTCGGCGCCGGCGCCGCTCGCGCGGGCTTCTGCGCGTGCGGTGAGTGTGCCGAGGATCGCTTCGAGGCGATCGTGGTTGGCGCTGTGGAGGTGATCCGCCTTTGTCGCGGCGAAGGCGATGCGGTCGATGCGTGGCGCGAACAGTTGCCCGAGCCAGCTCGCGCGGCCGGGCCGGAACGCGGACAGCACGCCGGTCAGCGCGCTTTCGAGATCGGCAATGCCGGCGGTGCCACTGTTGAGCGCTGACAGCGCGTCGACCAGCACGATCTGGCGGTCGAGGCGGCTGAAGTGATCGCGGAAAAACGGCCTGACCACGTGGGATTTGTAGGATTCGAACCGCCGCTCCATCATCTGCGCCAGCGCGCCAAAGAACGTCAGCAACGGCGATCCCTCGAGATCGCCCGGTAGCAGGAAGCGACCGGGTCCCGTGATCGACAAAGTCGGATCGGCGGCCCGCGCGGCCATAAGGTAATCGGTGAACAGCTTCGCGCCGGTGATGGCGACCTGCTCGTCCTGTCCGGCCGCCGCATCGAGACCGCGCACGAACGCGAGCCACGTGGCCGCAGCGGTCGCGCGCCGCGGTGCGTTCGCCAGTGCCAGCGCCTCGGCTGACCAGTCTGCGTAGCTCTGCGCCATCATCGGCAGGTCGACCAGCCACTCGCCGGGATAGTCGACGATGTCGAGATGCAATCGGCCCGGCGTCAGCGTGCGCCGGACGCGGCTCGCCGATGTGTACTCGATCGTCACGCGAAGCTGGCTGATGCGGCGCGTACTCTCCGGCCAAGCGGGCGGATCGCGGGCGAGTGCCGCGAGGTGATCCTCGTAGGCGAAGCGCGGGATCGCGTCGTCTGGCTGCGGCTCCAGATAGGCGCGGATCAGCCGGCCCTCGCTCGCCACCGAGAAGAACGGCAG
>LNEA01000367.1 GCA_001464855.1 Rhizobiales bacterium Ga0077530 | reverse complement strand
CGGGAAAGCGCTCTATGCGGCCGCGTGACGAACGCTTCGAGCAAATTGAACTCGCTTGTCGTCAGGCCTTGGTCCGCCCCGCCGTCACGCGTCAGCGTGCGTCGGCCAAGGTCGAAGCTCCATCCGTCGAAGATGTAGCAGTGCGTGGAGGGCGCCGTGGGCGCCTCCTCCGAACCGGACCGCCGCAGGACGGCCCGCACGCGCGCCAACAATTCGCGCAGCTCGAAGGGCTTGGCGAGGTAGTCATCGGCACCCAACTCGAGCCCAACGATCCGGTCGACGGCGTCGCCTTTGCCCGTCAACATGATGATCGGCGTATTCCAGTCCTTGCGAATCTCGCGCGCCAGATCGAGACCGTTTTCACGGCCGAGGTTGAGATCCAGCGTGATCAGAGTCACGGAATCGCGTTCGAGTGCCCCGCGTAACCCAGCGCCGTCGGCGGCTTCGGAAACGGTGAAACCCTCCCCTTCGAAGCAGCGCCGCAGCAAGGTTCGAACCTTGGGATCGTCATCGACGACAAGAATGTGCGTCCCGGCCATAGATCGTCACCCAAAAATCATACGTCGTGCTAACGATACCATTTGCGATGGTTTCTGATAACACTATCAACGCGAAAGACGGCTCTTCGTCCTCCCAGGCGGCCCAGGCAGCCAAGCTGCGCGGCATCCTCGAGTCGGCCGTTGCCGCCATCATCACGATCGACAGCCGCGGCCTCATTGAGGGCGTTAATCCGGCGACCGAGCGGCTGTTCGGCTACGCCGCCGCCGAACTCGAAGGCCAGAACGTAAAAATTTTGATGCCCGAGCCCTATCGGGCTGAACACGACGGTTACATCGCGAACCACGCTCGCTCGGGCGTCAAAAAAATCATCGGTATCGGTCGCGAAGCATCTGGCCGTGAGCGAATTCGAGGCAGATGGCCGCCGCTACTTCACCGGCATGATCCAGGATATCAGCGACCGAAAGCACATCGAGGAGGCGCTCGTCGAAAGCGAGCGACGCTTCGCCCAGGCCCAGAAGATGGAGGCCGTTGGCCAGCTCACCGGCGGCATCGCGCACGACTTCAACAACCTGCTGCTGGTCATCAGCGGCAACCTCGAACTCCTGGAGCCGCACCTCACGCGGGATCAATCGCGTGAACTCCTCAAGGATGCTCAGGATGCCGCCGCGCTCGGATCGAAGCTGACCGACCAACTCCTGACGTTCGCGCGCCGCCAGCACCTCGCGCCCGAAGTGGTCCATCTCAACGAACTGGTCGTCAGCATCACGGACATGCTTCGACGCACACTCGGCGAGCATATTTCGCTCTCGACCTCACTCGCCCGCGATATCTGGCCGACGCGGGCCGACCCCGGCCAGTTCCAGAGCGCCATTGTCAATATGGCCGTCAACTCGCGCGATGCGATGCCCCAAGGTGGCAAGCTCGTCGTCGAAACCCGTAACGTCAGGCTCGGCCGCGACCTTGCCGATTTTCCCTCCGAGCTGACGCCCGGCGAATACGTGCAGCTCTCCATATCGGACACCGGGACAGGCATGCCGCCAGAGGTGCGCGACCGTGTGTTCGAGCCGTTCTTCACCACGAAGGAAAAGGCTCGCGGCACTGGCCTCGGCCTCGCGATGGTCTACGGATTCGTCAAGCAATCGGGCGGCCATGTCACGATCTACAGCGAGGACGGCCTCGGCACGACGATCAATCTCTATCTTCCGCGCGCCGATGCGGCCACCGCCACGGACGCGCACAGCGTGACCAAGAGTACCCTCGATCCCCACGCCCGCGAGACGATCCTCGTTGTCGAGGATGACGCACGCGTTCGCCAACTCACCATCCGCCGGCTCGGGATGATCGGCTATCAAGTGCTCGAGGCTCCGGACGGCCCGAGCGCCCTCGCGATTCTCGCGCGTGGCGATCCGGTCGATCTCGTATTCACCGACCTGATCATGCCCGGCGGTCTCTCGGGGCGGGAGGTCGCCATGAAAGCGCGAGAAATGCGGCCCGGCATCAAAGTACTGCTGACGTCGGGCTACGCCGAGGAACTCGTCCGTGGCGATGATCTTCAGCGCGAGAATCTCAAGGTCCTGCGCAAACCCTATCAGCAGGCTGATCTCGCCGCCGCCCTGCGCGACGTCCTCGGCAGCCGGACCGGCGAGACGTAACTCGAACCGATCTCAAGGTTACGCACGCGATACCCGGTTGCTCTTGACCGCAATCAAGGCTTGCGCCGCCGTCCTGGACGACACTGCGCCTCCGTTTCGCCCAACGCACATGACGCGGATCGTCCCTTGACCGAACGCCCGACAACGCTGCGGTTTGCCGTCGCCACGTTCGATACGGCGAGCGGTTTGCGCGATGCGTTGCAGGCTTTGCGCCGCGAAGGCCTCGGCGATGACGCCTTCAATTGCCTCGCACTCGATGACGTTTTTGCCGCGGCGGCGTCGCTGGCTTCACTGCCTGCTGAGGCGCGGCGGATGCTTCGCTTCCCGGGCAACCGACGTCCCATAAGTTGCACAGCGGGCGCATTGGCGGCTTGCCTCGCAGAGCGGGCTGATACGGGTGTTTCGACGCTGAAGGCCGCCCTCGGTCTTTGGCTCATCCCAAGGCACGCTGAACAGATCCAGAACGCGGTCGAGCAGGGAAGCATCGTGCTTTGGGTGCGGCTGCTCGAGAGCGACGACGAACCTCTCGCGTATCGAGCGTTGCTGGCTGGTAGCTCGCAATCGGTCGGCGTCCACGATCTCGTCGCTTGAGTTCGCCGTACGCTGCGACCATCCGATCCACGCGCGCATTGGCTTGATACAAACCGTTACAAAATCTCTCGCAACCGACGAACAGCCGAGACAGGGGCATGGTCGATAGATCGGGTCAACCGATCCAATGACGGAGCCCCATCGATGTCGACCATTTCCGCGCAAAGCGTTGCTGACCGCGCATTTGCTCCTCGAGCTGCCGTTGGGCTCCGCGCCGAGGCCGGTTTCGAGGACCGCCTGACACAGGCGCCTTTGCGTCGCATCGAGGCGAAGGAACTGCTGTTCGCCGAAGGTGACGCGGCGTCTCACCTCTACCGCATCGAAACCGGCGCAATCGCACTCTACACAGTTCTCAACGACGGCCGACGCCAGATCATGGGCTTTGCCTATCCTGGCGACTTGCTCGGGCTCGGGATTAAGCGTGAGCACGACATGAACGCCCAGGCCATCAAGCCGACGCGTGTGCGCTGCCTGTCGGCTGCATCTCTGCGCCAGGCCGCGGCGAAGGATCCGGCGCTGGCGCTCAAGCTTTACGAGGCTCTGGCGGCGGAACTTGCGGCAACGCGCGATCTCCTCATCACCACAGGGCAGCGAAGCGCTCTCGAGCGGGTCGCGGGTTTCCTGCTCGCATTTTCTCGGCGCAATGACCGCAATGGCCTCGATCCGGAAGCCTTCGAGCTTCCAATGACTCGAACCGACATCGGAGACCTTCTCGGTTTGACGATCGAGACCGTCAGTCGCACGCTCACGAAGCTCAGATCGCTCCGCGTCATCGAGCTTCCGCGTTGCCACGAAGTCCGCGTGCGCAACCTCGATGCGCTGGAGCGCATGGCGGAGGGCGCCGGTCAGGAAGCCAGCCACGCCTCGCAAGCGATTTGACCTGGATCAAGGCGCGCGCACCTCGCGGACCCAAGTAATGCGACGGGGCGGCGGGGTGTGAGTGTGGGATCAGCGGCGCGTCAAAGCAACGATACCTGAAGCCGACCACACGAGTCCGACTGCATCAGTACTTCCCATCACAACGACATGAGGCCGGGCATGAGGGTACAAGGCGCAGAAGACCGCGCCGCGTTCGCGGACGTGTTGGCGACCATGGGTGCCACCGCAGGCGGAGTGATGGGGCTGGCGCTGCTGCTCGCATCCAATGACAGCGGCATGGCTTTCCACGGGCTGCTGCTTCTGCTCTCCGGCGCCGTCGCAGCGGTCTACGTTTTAAAGGGCGCGTTCGACGAAACGTCGCCTGCTACTGCCTCGGCGAGCGGCGACTACATGGATGGCCCGATCAAGGTCACCATCATCGCCTCCATCTTCTGGGGGATCGCCGGCTTCCTCGTCGGCGACATCATCGCTTGGCAGCTCGCCATTCCTCAACTCAACCTCGACATGCCCTGGACGAGCTTCGGTCGGTTGCGGCCGCTGCATACCTCCGCCGTGATCTTCGCGTTCGGCGGCAATGTCCTGATCGGCACCTCGCTCTATGTCGTCCAGCGCACCTGCCACGCCCGTCTGCCCGGCCGATGGGCGCCGTGGTTCGTCGTCTGGGGCTACCAGCTCTTCATCGTCATCGCCGGCACCGGTTACCTGCTCGGCATCACCCAGGGCAAGGAATACGCCGAACCCGAATGGTACGCCGACCTCTGGCTGACGATCGTCTGGGTCGTGTACCTGCTCGTCTTTCTCGGCACCCTCGCACGCCGCAAGGAACCGCACATCTACGTCGCGAACTGGTTCTACCTCGCCTTCATCGTCACCATCGCGATGCTGCACATCGTCAACAACTTGACGATCCCCGTGAGCTGGTCGAGCCCCAAGAGCTACATCGTCTACTCGGGTGTCCAGGATGCAATGACGCAATGGTGGTACGGCCATAACGCGGTCGGCTTCTTCCTCACCGCCGGCTTCCTCGGCATCATGTACTACTTCATCCCGAAGCGCGTGGAGCGGCCGGTCTACTCCTATCGCCTCTCCATCGTGCACTTCTGGACGCTCATTTT
>LNEA01000366.1 GCA_001464855.1 Rhizobiales bacterium Ga0077530 | reverse complement strand
ATGTCGGCGGCCATGAACATGCCCCAGGGCGACAAGTCGGTCGGCAGATGGGCACGATCGACGGCGCCGGGCGGCGCATCTGCTGGAGGCGCTTGCTCCATTGCGGGACCGGGTTGCGTGGACGGCTGCGCGACCCCTGATGCCGGACCTGCCTGAGATGGACCGGCCTGGGCCGGAGCGGGAGTCTCGGTCGCGAGCGGCGCGGCTGGCGTCTCGACGCGAACTGGCGTCGACGGCTGTTGCGCCATGGCAGGGCCGGGAATCATAGTCATCGCGAGCAGGCAGCTCGTCAGTATCCCGCGCTTCACCGATGCAGCCGAACCTACGACGAAGACATGATTGCTCACTGAAGAGGTCCCTCTGTGCCGCATCGCCTGTGGCATTCCGCATGACACGGCGTCGGTCGCACCCTCTGCGCTGCGGCTGCCGGCTTTGCTTTCGACTGCGCCTTGCTACAATTGATGACTCTGATAGTCTAGTTTTTAGTTCGATGGCCGGGGCGCACATCGAGCCCCCGATCCGCGCATGGCGCGGGGTTAAATAATACTTGACTTCATAAGTATAGATTTGCTTCTTTGCTAAGGAGGCCTGCCATGATGTGGCAGACCCGAAGCGGATGCCCGTCGCCAACGGGTTTGTCCGTTTCCTAGACGACGGCCCATCCTCCGGGGGGAAGGTGGTCC
>LNEA01000365.1 GCA_001464855.1 Rhizobiales bacterium Ga0077530 | reverse complement strand
CTTCCGCGGGAACCCGGCGCACCATCAATCGCCGGATGCTATCGCTTCGATGCCCGCTCGGGCTTGCCTTTGCGTCGCGTGGACGCGAGATCGCGCAATTCCTTCTCGGTCATCGTCTCGACCATTTGACGCGACGCGCCCTTGAGCTTGGCCTTCCTCGTCTCGCCGCGCTTTGCTGACAACGCGGCTCCCGCTGCCTTTTGCTGCACTTTGGATTTGGCTGGCATCGCGTCTCTCCGCTGTTGTAGCGTCCATCACCGACCAACCCGCACCGCACCTCTTGGTTCGCTGTCGAGGAACAAAAACGGCGGCGTGGCGGTTCACCGCTCAAACCAACAGGGAGTTCATCGCCATGAAGCAGCTATTGGCTTGCGCCGCCGCAATCGGT
>LNEA01000364.1 GCA_001464855.1 Rhizobiales bacterium Ga0077530 | reverse complement strand
GGTGCCGAGCTGCCGAGCTACCGCGGCGATATCGTCAACGGCGCCGAGTTCACGCCGGAAGCGCGCACGCCCGATCCGCAGCGCCAGCTCGAGGCCTATCGGCAGTCGGCGGCGACGCTGAACCTGATCCGCGCGTTCGCCCAGGGCGGCTATGCCGACCTCGAGCGCGTGCACCAGTGGACGCTCGGCTTCATCAAGGACAGCCCGCAAGGTCGTCGCTTCGAGGAACTGGCGGGCCGCATCTCGGAGACGCTCGAGTTCATGCGTGCGTGCGGAATCACCGCCGACAACACGCCGCAACTGCGCACGACATCGGTCTACACGAGCCACGAGGCGCTGCTGCTCGGCTACGAGCAGGCGATGACGCGGCTCGACTCGACGAGTGGCGATTACTACGCGACATCAGGCCATATGATCTGGATCGGCGACCGCACCCGCCAGCTCGATCACGCGCACGTCGAGTATTTCCGCGGCATCAAGAATCCGATCGGCGTGAAGTGCGGCCCCTCACTGGAGCCGGACAACCTGCTCCGCCTGATCGACGCCCTCAATCCGAACGACGTTGCGGGCCGGCTGACGCTGATCTGCCGCTTCGGCTCGGACAAGGTCGAGGCGCATCTGCCGAAGCTGATCCGCGCGGTCCAGAAGGCTGGCCGCAAGGTCGTGTGGTCGTGCGATCCGATGCACGGCAACACGATTTCGGCGGCGAGCGGCTACAAGACGCGCCCATTCGAGCGCATCCTGAAGGAGGTCGATACCTTCTTCGCGGTGCATCGCGCGGAGATGACCGGCCAGAACGTCACCGAATGCACGGGCGGCGCGATGGCGATCAGCGATGCGGACCTGTCGGACCGCTACCACACGCACTGCGATCCGCGGTTGAATGCGGACCAGTCGCTGGAGCTTGCTTTCCTGGTCGCCGAAAGGCTGAAAATGGAACGCACCGCGCGCGCACCCCACGAGGCGTCCATCGCCGCGGCGGAGTAGAGGTTCGACGGATACTGTCGGATTGAAAACATGAGCGCGGCGCCCAAAGGTGCCGCGCTTGTTCCATGAATGGCGAAGGGGTCGTCGGCTTTTCTACGCAGCGCGTTTTTTGGTAGATGCCTTTGTTGCAGTGAGCAGCAGCCCACGGACCTGCTCGGGATCGCTTTCGATCAGCATGAGATAGGCACGCAAGCCACCCAGCGGCCGCGATCGTCCTTGTTCCCACGCTTTTATCTGGTCGATTGTGAAGCCGAAGCCAGCGGCAAAGTCCTCCTGCGACAGGTCGAGCTTCTGCCTGATGGCTTTCACATTGATTGCCGCCGGCACAAAAAGCTTTGCCGGGCGCACTTCGCCCTTTGCGATAGCCAGCGCTTCGTTGAGCCCCGCGGCGATCTTTTCAAATGCTTTCTTGCCCATCTCAATCACCTTTTCTTCCGCCGGGCCGCGGGGGCCGAGCCTTGTAAGCTTCGACGATGACCTTCGTTAGGTCGCGCAAGGCGTTGCGCTCTTTCTGGGTCAGATCGCTGCGCTCAGCCTTTCCAAATGCGGCGAGGAGGAAGACAGGCATGCTCTCTCCGGAGAAGAACGTTATCGTTCGAAAGCCGCCGCTTTTGCCTCTTCCTCGTCCCGCCACTCTGATCTTGCGGCATCCGCCGGTCCCTTGAATGACATCGCCGGCGTCCGGATTTTCGGCAATGAATAGCACCAAGCCCTCGATCTCAGCCTCCGTCATTCCGGCCGCCTTCGCCTGAGCTACGAAAGCGTGAGTTTGGGCCACCGAGTGCATAGCCTATACTACGTAACTTACGTAGTGATGTCGAGTGAATTCGCAAGCGGGCGGTGGCCGTTACGACAACCCCA
>LNEA01000363.1 GCA_001464855.1 Rhizobiales bacterium Ga0077530 | reverse complement strand
ATGGCCGGAACCCCACTGATCATCTCCGCCGCCCTGACCACGGGCAGCATTCTTGGCCCCGGCGGCTCTCTGATCGCCGCACATCCCAACACGCAGGCATTGACGGCCGTACTGCTGATGGCCGCGCTGGCGATGTCGACGTTTGCCGCATACCGCGCAGCGACCGGGCCTGTTCGCCCCGCGCCGCCATCCGGTCCTACGCTCCCGAAGTTGCGGCGCCGGATCAATGGTCCGCGCGATCGCCGCGCCTGAGCGCCAACCCACCTCGGAGCAAAACAAAACGGCCCGGAGCGTTGCTCCGGGCCGTTGGTTTTATGCGCTTATGCTCGACCTGAGATCAGGGCGTCGCGATGACGATGTCCGGGAAGGTGGCATCCGTCAGCGGGAGCGGCAGGCTCGGATCCGTGAAGGGATTGCTGACGCTGCGCGGCAGGGCCTGCTTGAAATCGTCGTTGCTGATCTTCTCCGACCGCGGCAGCGCCAGGCTCGGATCCTTGAAGGGATCGATGGGCGCGGCATTGGCGGCACCGGCGAGAAGGGTCACAGCGGCGAGGGCGCTCAAAATCGTCTTCATTGGTTTTCTCCGTTTAGTCTTGCTTGTTGAGTTGAATGCTTCAGGCGTTCGATCAGGGCGTCGCGATGACGATGTCCGGGAAGGTCGCGTCCGTCAGCGGGAGCGGCAGGCTCGGATCCGTGAAGGGATTGCCGACGCTGCGCGGCAGGGCCTGCTTGAAATCGTCGTTGCTGATTTTCTCCGACCGCGGCAGCGCCAGGCTGGGGTCGTTGAAGGTGTCGAACGTTGCGGCGTTGGCCGCACCGGCGAGGAGGGTCACGGCGGCGAGGGTGCTCAGGATCGTCTTCATTGGTCTTCTCCGTTTAATCTTGCTTGTTCAGTCGAATGCTTCAGGTGTTCGATCAGGGCGTCGCGATGACGATGTCCGGGAAGGTCGCATCCGTCAGCGGGAGCGGCAGGCTCGGATCCGTGAAGGGATTGCTGACGCTGCGCG
>LNEA01000362.1 GCA_001464855.1 Rhizobiales bacterium Ga0077530 | reverse complement strand
GCGGTCGTGATCCACGTCGGAGGGCTGTGGATCACCAGTCCGCCGGATGTGATTGACGCCCTTCTCTTCGCATCGCCGACGCCATTCTCCGATTGGGGTGTGATCGCCATGTGGGCAGTGTTCGCCGCGGCGCTCTTGGCTGCATTGCGGCGGCGGCTGCGCGTCAGCCCGCGTGCGTGGCGCATCGGTCATACGTTTCTGGCGGTCGTGATCGTCGTCGGCACTGTTGTCCATGCTCTTTTGATCGAGGGGACGATGGAGACGATGTCGAAGGTGGGCCTTTGCATTCTGGTCGTTGCGGCGACCGCGAAAGTCATGATCGACTTGCGCGTGTGGGTGAGAAAATCGCCGTCGCGTTGAGTTGCCGTTCGTTTTCTCACGCCAATATCTACGGCGAGCACGACAAGGCGCGTCTCACGGTGCCTTTTCGATCGCCGCTGGTGGGGCATGGACGGGTGCGGGACGCGCGATAGCGGCGCCACGCAGCAGGCGTCGGGACGAGTGCCAGAACGAGGATCGCCGCAGCCGATAGCCACCAGCCGGGTGCGACCGGCAGCCACCATCCTGGCGTCCGGCCCGCGATCACGTTGGCGATCAGAAGCGCATTCCATTGAAGCATGTAGAACGAGTAGCTGGCCTCGCCTAGACGCAACACCGAGCGCTGCTCCAGCACTGGATTGATCGTCGTCGGCCCCCATGCGACCGCCGTTACGATGAGCGCGGCGAGCGGGGTGTAGACGAGGTACAGGCCGACCGTTGTCAAGTGACCGAGCAGCCCCCCTTTGGGGAGGTCGACCGCCAAAGGAAGCAGCAGTAAAGCCAATAAACCGAGCGCAGACACGGCAAGCATGGCGTCACGCGTTTGACGGCGGTCGAGGACGCGCCACCATCCGTCAATACCGGCGCGGGCGCGCAGGAAGACCAGCCCCAGGATGCAGCCGATCAAAAATTCCCATATCCGCAGACCGGGGAAGGATTTGGCCCGCTCTATGGCCCACGAAATCTCCTGTTGGCTCCTGCCTGCCTCGTGAAACAGATGATCAACGGCGACAGCCATGACGCTGAAGAGAAGAATTTCGATGGCGAAGAACGCGATAGCGAGTTGCAGCAGTCGGTTTGCGGAGCGCACGCGACCGAGCACCCCGCAGCAGATTGGAAACAGGCCGTAGAAGATCAGTTCGCACGACACGCTCCAAGCAGGCGGGTTCCAACTGAGCAGCATCATCTTCGTCGGCACCAGCGACTGAAGCATCAGCAGATTGACGATCCAGGTGGCGGGCGAGGAAGCAGCGCCCCACCAGAGCAATATCACTGTGGCTATGGCCAGGCTGACGATGTTCATCGGCCATATCCTGGCGATGCGGGCGCGCATGAAAGCCAAGGTGCCTGCCGTCGAGGTGCGAAAAGTGCCGGCGTAGTTGTACGCAAGCACGAAGCCGCTGAGCACGAAAAAGATCGTCACTCCAGCGGCGCCTTGGCGCTCCAGAGGCACCTGGAACCGCTCGATTGGGATGATTTGGGGGAAGTGCGATACGACGACCATGAGTGCCGCAAAGAATCGCAGCCCCGTCAACGCCTCGATTGATCGACGCTCGGGTGACCGTGCCATTCCATCCATCTGGCCACTCCCGCGTCTTCCCGACGGTCGCTCGACGGTCTAATTTCGCGATAAGATGCCGGGCAGCAGCGAATGTCCATGAGCGGGTCGTGACTGTTTTCAACTATGGTTACGCGCGGTCACTTCGGAGACGCCGTCACGGCTCGATCGACGCTCATCGCCACCGGTTCACGATCCACAGCGCGCCCCACGCCCCCATCAGGATGACGAGCATCATCCCGGCAAGCGCGACAAACATCATGGGGCCTCCGGTGGCCGCGAGCGACGATCTGTCCGTGAACGGGCTGAGTATCATGGCACTGCCACGGCCAGCTTTTGCACCCTTCATGATTTCCCTCCCCTAGTCGAAGCACTTCTAAATCTGCGCAACGCGCAACGCTGCACGGCGGAACGCTGCCTTTGCTCACGCTTGTTCTCGAAAACAGGTCGGTTCGGCGGGCTCCGCTTCTTGATCGCGGTCAATAGGCGAGCGTCGAGGGGTTCATATGATGAGCGAAAGAAAGTGAACGGCGATCGGAGCAAACGCCATGACCATGAAGCGTATCAGGCTCGAGTTGGCACGTGGCGACGAGTTTCCAAACGGCAGCAGCGAGCGGGGATACGAGTTTGCGGCGCCGCTTGACGATGCCGGACATCTGGTCGCCTCCGAGTGGCGCGCAGCGTCGGAGCGGTGCCGGGTCAAGCGGTTCTGGCCGGGCGTCAAAGACGAGATCGGCCACCTCGTGCACAGGAAGAGCGGCGTCTGGGCGTTCGACTACAACCCCAAGAGCGCCGAGGACGACGAGCCGGGTTTCAAATTCGATCGCCATCGCTTTGTGCCGGGCGAGTACGTTTCGATCACGGAGCACGATGGCGTGTTGCGCACATTTCGTGTCGCATGGGTGAGAGATCTGGACTGATCTCACTTCGTGAGAGTCGTGCTTGGCTCTGCCCGATCCAAAAGCAAAAGACCTCTGGCAACTGCAGAAAGGCGCTTTCCATGTCGAGCCACTATCACGCGGTCGTTTGGATCGATCACCGCGAAGCGCGCATCTTCCATTTCAACATTACAGAGGTCGATCGCGCCGTGCTTCATCCGCACGATCCGATCCGCCACATCCACCACAAGGCCAATACGATAGGCAGTGGCCATGCTCCCGAGGATCATGAATTCTTCGAGCGCGTCGCAAAAGCCGTTGGTGACGCGGGCGCGATCCTGGTGACGGGGCCTGCAGGGGCGAAGACCGAACTGGTCAAGTATATCGGAAAGCACGACCCGGGGGTGCGCGCCAAGATCGTCGGGGTCGAGACCCTAGACCATCCGACCGACGGTGAACTGGTCAATCATGCCCGAAAGTATTTTGCCGCGGACCATCAAGCGCCACCGCGCGCGCGGTAGTGCTGGACGCCGCCTGGTCTTTCCTTGTGATCGCTTAGCAATCTAGCTTCTGGACACCACAAGAAGCGTCCGCGTACGATCTTCCCGCGACTTGGTCGACCGAGCGGGCTCATTTCCCCGATCGGACACGGCCAATCGACGACCAGCGGCAATCAATGTCGCGGCAACACTTAGGGAGACGACGCCATGTTCCGTTGGGTGCCGAAAGGCATGACGCTTCTGCTTGCCGCCACGATCGTGAGCGGCGGCCCGATCGAGGTTTTGGCTCAGAAGTCGGGCGGCACGCTCAGGATCTATAACAGCACCAATCCGCCGAGCGCATCGATTCATGAGGAGGCGACGATTGCGACGGTCGTTCCGTTCGCGGCGCTCTTCAGCAATCTGGTGATGTACGACCCGACAAAGCCACGCAACAGCTTCGACGCCATCGTCCCGGAACTCGCCGAAAGCTGGAGCTACGACGACAGCAAACTCAAGCTCACGTTCAAGTTGCGGCAAGGTGTCAAATGGCACGACGGCAAGCCGTTTACCGCGAAGGACGTGCAATGCACGTTTCATCGCCTCAACGGCAAGGAAGAGGGGTTCTTCCGACGCAATCCACGCAAGATTTGGTACGAGAACCTCACCGAGGTCACGGTCAATGGCGATCATGAGGCGACGTTCCACCTCGGTCGGCATCAGCCGTCCTTCATCGCCATGCTCGCATCCGGCTTTACGCCACTCTATCCGTGCCATGTCGATGCGAAGGACATGCGCACCGCGCCGATTGGCACCGGACCGTTCAAGCTCGCAAGCTTCAAGAGCAACGACAGCATCAAGCTCGTCCGCAATCCCGACTACTGGAAAAAAGGGTTTCCCTACGTCGACGCCATCGATTGGCGCATCATTCCGAGCCGCTCGACGCGGATCCTCGCGTTCTCTGCTGGCGAGTTCGACCTGACGTTCGTCGCCGATGTGCCGGCGGCGCTCGTGCGAGACGTGGCGAAGCAATCGCCGGCGGCGACCTGCGCCTACACGCCGACCAACGTGCCGACCAATATCATCATCAATCGGGATCGTGAGCCGTTCGGCAATGCCGACGTCCGCCGCGCGGTCGCTTTGAGCCTCGATCGCAAGAGCGCCGTCGATATTCTCAGCGAGGGCAAGTCCGATATCGCCGGCTGGATGCTGGCGCCACCAGTCGGCGCCTGGGGGATGCCGCCTGACGAAGTACGTAAAATGTCCGGATACGACGGCGATCTCGAAAAGAACCGGGGGGAAGCGCGCAAGATCATGGAGGGGTTGGGCTATGGGCCAAACAAGCGCCTGACCGTGAAAGTCTCGACTCGCGATTTTGCGTCCTATCGCGATGCGGCGGTGCTGCTCGTGGACTATCTCAATCAGGTGTACTTCGACGCTCATCTCGACGTCGTCGAATCGAGCGTGTGGTTCAATCGTCTCAATCGTTACGACTATTCTATCGGCCTCAACCTCTCCGGTGTTGGCATCGATGATCCCGACGTGACGCTCGCCGGCGGGTTCGCCTGCACGTCGGAAATGAACCGCACTAAATATTGCAATCCGGAAATCGACGCGCTGATCGAGAAGCAGTCGCGTGAATGGGACATCGAAAAGCGACGCCAGATCGTGTGGGAGATCGAGCGCAAGCTCGCCGCCGATGTTGCGCGGCCGGTCCTGTTCCACAATAAGGCCGGAACCTGCTGGCACCCCCACCTCAAGGGCTATGTGCACCAAGAGAACAGTATTTATAACAATTGGCGCTTCGAGACGGTGTGGCTCGACAAGTAGCGCAATCGTCAGTGCTGCCGGCAATCCTCTTGGCTCGCGGGTGTGATGCGCTCGCGGGCCATTCTCATGCTGGCGTCGCCGATGCGAGCCAACTAACATCCAGCGAGGCGCACGCGCCCGCTGCGTGAGATCAAGGGTTCAGGGAGAAAACCGAGATGACATACCGTGGCATGACCGTCGAGATGATCACGATCAAGGGCGACAAGGGCGATCCGATTTCGGCCTATGTCGCCAAGCCCGCCGGCGCGGGTCCTTTTCCCGCAGTCGTGCTGGTCCACCATCTTCCGGGCTGGAGCGAGCTGTACATCGAGATGACGCGCAAGTTCGCGCACAATGGCTACATCGCGATCTGCGCCAACCTCTACGAACGCGCCGGCCAGGGCAACCCGGACGATGTCGCGGCTAAGGTTCGCGCGGAGGGCGGCGTGCCGGATGCGCAGGTCATCGGCGATACTGAAGCTGCGGTGAAATGGGCGCGTGCCCAGGCGAACCACAACGGCAAGGTCGGCATCTTTGGCTCCTGCTCGGGCGGCCGGCACGCCTTCCTCTATGCGTGCCACAAGAGTGACGTCGATGCGTGCGTCGATCTGTGGGGTGGCCGTGTTGTGATGACGCCGGAAGAACTCAATGCCAAGACGCCGACGTCGCCGATCGAGCTGACGAAAAACCTCTCGTGCCCCTTGCTTGGCTTATTTGGTAACGAGGATCGCGCCCCGAGCCCCGAGCAGGTGGATCAGCATGAGGCCGAGCTGAAGAAGCATGGCAAGAACTACGAGTTCCACCGCTACGACGGCGCCGGCCACGGTTTCTTCTATTATCATCGCCCACTCTATCGCGTAGAGGCGGCGCTTGACGGCTGGGGCAAGGTTTTCGGTTTCTTTGGCAAGCATCTCGCGAGGTAAGGGATCATGTGCACATCGATCGTTGAGATCGCGCCCGCCGAAGGTATGGCCAAGAGCGCGGATGACTGGTTCACGCTGACCGACGCTGTCGTCGCCTACGATCACGCCCGTCACGCCCTGCTCGGCGATGTCATCACGCTGGACTTCATCAACACCGATCTGCCGCCTGGCGCGCGCGCCGCCGTCGAACTAACCCTCGAGTCGGCTAAGGCCCTTCAAGCGGCACTTGCTAAGGCCATCGCGGCGGCGGAGATCGAGGAGGCGGAGCGCTTGGCTGGCATCGAGCAGGCGCGGCGCGCCGCTCAGGCATCCGCGACGCGCGCGGCGGCTTAGCGACGTGCGCAATGGCACAGCCCGCATATAGCCAGTGCGTCATCGCCGGCGGTGGCCCCGCCGGGATGATGCTGGGGTTGCTGCTGGTCCGCGCTGGCGTTCGCGTCGCTGTTCTCGAAAAGCACCGGGATTTCCTGCGCGATTTTCGCGGCGACACGATCCATCCTTCGACGATGGAGATCCTTTACGAACTGGGTCTGCTCGAGCGCTTTCTGCAGCTCCCGCATGAAAAGGTGTCGCGGCTTTTCGGCCAGTTTGGCGATCTGCAAGTTCCCTTTGCGGATTTTTCGCATCTCCCGGTGCAGGCGCCTTACATCGCGATGATGCCGCAATGGGATTTCCTGGATTTCCTCGCCGATGAGGGGAAGCGCTATCCGGGCTTTCATCTGGCCATGAGCGCGGAAGCTCTGGATCTCATAAACGCGGACGGCCGCGTCGTTGGCGTTCGCACCAAAACCGAAGACGGCGAGCAGGAGATCCGTGGCGATCTGGTGATCGCCGCCGATGGCCGGCATTCAGTGCTGCGCGAGAAGGCAGGGCTCGTGGTGCGCGATCTCGGTGCGCCGATCGATGTGCTGTGGTTTCGGCTGTCGCGACAACCCAGCGACAGCGCCGAGACGATGGGGCGCTTCGATCCCGGCGCCATCATGGTGATGATCAATCGCGGCACCTACTGGCAGTGCGCTTACGTAATTCCGAAGGGCGGCATCAACGAGATCAAGGCACAAGGGTTGCCTGCATTCAAAGCCAGACTCGCAAGGAGCCTGCCGGTTCCCGCGGCGCGCGCGGACGAGATCGCGAGTTGGGATGACGTCAAGCTGCTGACCGTCGCCGTTGATCGCCTCGAGCAATGGCACAAGCCCGGCTTGCTGTGCATCGGCGACGCGGCGCACGCCATGTCCCCCGTCGGTGGCGTCGGCGTCAATCTCGCCGTGCAGGATGCTGTCGCTGCCGCCAATATCTTGTCGGCGCCGCTGCGTGAGGGGCGTGTCGAGGAGCACCATTTGGCAGCGGTGCAGACGCGGCGCCTGTGGCCGACGCGGGTCGTCCAGTCGCTACAACTCGCGATCCAGAATAATGTCATTGCTCCGACGCTACGCGCCTCCGCAGGTTCCCGCTGCTTCGCCGCGTGCCCGCGCGCCTCGTCGGACTAGGCATCCGACCCGAGCATGTTTCCGACGAAATCCGGCGCGCCGCCGCTCCCGGCCCGGGGCCGACCTGAACGCTGGGCGTTCGGGGCCGTCGAGCACCCACGCGATGGCCTCCGCAAACCTCCAATTTAACTCCTGGAATCGCGGGCAAGCGGCTGCACGGAAAGCCTGATTTCGTTTTCGCTTGGCCAAGGGCGGGGTCATCTTGTAGTCCTGCCCTGACGCGTTCTACTCCGGGTGATCAGATCGGTGCTGATCGCAGCGCCACGCCCGGCCTTTGGACGTCGACGAGCAGAAATTTCCAAGGAGGAAATACGAATGAAGAGACTACTTGCGCTCACAACCGGCTTCGCCGTGGCTCTCAGCGTGGCGGCGGCTGTTGCGCAACAAGCCAAGCAGCTTTCGATCACGACGGGCGGTACGGGCGGCGTTTACTATCCTCTCGGCGGCGGTTTCGCCAGCATCATCGGCAAGAACATCCCGAACACGACGGCTGCCGCCGAAGTGACCGGCGGTTCGGTCGCCAATCTACAACTCATCGGCTCGGGCCGGGCCGACATCGCCTTCGCGCAGGTCGACGCATCCTGGGACGCAATCAACGGCACGGACAAGTTCACGAGCGGGAAACTACCGATCCAGTCGCTCGTCGTGATGTACCCGAACCACATGCACGTCGTGACCATCGACGGCACGGGCATCACCAAGATCGAAGACCTCAAGGGCAAGCGCGTGTCGACCGGCTCGCCGGGTAGCGCCACCGAGGTGTTCGCATTCCGTGTCATCGAGGCCGCCGGTCTCGACAAGGACAAGGATATGAAGCGTGAGCGACTTGGCGCCGCCGAGAGCGTCAACGCGATCAAAGACAAGAAGATCGACGCGTTCTTCTGGGTCGGCGGCTTGCCGACGGCGGCTGTCACCGATCTCGGTGCGACTCCGGGCACCAAGATCCGGTTCCTCGACATCGCGCAGAACGTCGGCAAGATGGTCGCGAAGTACGGCGATATCTACTCAGCGACCGTGATCCCGAAGGCCACCTACGGCGGGATGGAAGCGGACTCTCAGAACGTCGCCGTCTGGAACGTCATGGCCGTCAATGCCAGCATGCCGGTCGATCTCGCCTACCAGCTCACCAAGCTGATGCTCGAGAAGCGCGAAGAACTCGCTCTGGTCCACAAGGAAGCGCTCAACATCAAGGTTGAGAACCAGACCAAGGCTAAGTCGGGCATCCCGTTCCATCCCGGCGCCCTCAAGTATTTCGCCGAGAAGGGCATCAAGGTCGATTGAGCGCTCGCTCGACGACGACAAATCAAGCCGCCGGGGCATCGCATTCCCCGGCGGTTTTCTGTCTAGGCCAGGCCGACGCGGCCTGTGATCTCACTTCAAGGAACACGTTATGAGCCAGGATCAGGGGCGCGGGACTGCGGCGGCGGCGCCGGCATCAGGCACGCCCGAAATCAGCGACGACGCCCTCAAAGCGGCAGAGAAGTTCATCGAGGAAGAGGAAGGCGCAACCAACCGCGTCGGCGGGTGGGTCGGCCAGTTGCTGGTTGGCATCGCGATCGCCTCGACCGTATTCCATCTGTACGCCGCCTACGACATCGTTCCGACCCACATCCTGCGTCCGGGGCACGTCGGCATCGTGCTGGTTCTGACCTTCCTGCTCTTCCCCATCGCCGCTCGGTATCGCGATCAGATCCGCTGGTGGGACTGGGTGTTTGCGGCTGCGGGTGCCGCGACGGTGATTTACATTCTCGCTCAAGGCGCCGACTTCGGCGACTACGCGACCGCTCCCTCACAGACTCAGGTCTGGGTCGGCATCATATTCATCGCTCTCGTGCTGGAAGCGACGCGCCGCACCACCGGGATCATCATGCCGATCGTCGCCATGACGTTCGTGCTCTACGCGATTTACGGTCATCATCTGCCGGCGCCTTGGACGCACCGCGGCTACGATGTCGAGCGCCTTGTCGCCCATTTGTACATGACGCTCGAAGGAATTTTCGGCTCGGCCGTCGACGTCTCGTCCAGCCTGATCATCCTCTTCACGATCTTCGGCGCGGTTCTTCAGCAATCCGGGGCCGGCAAGTTCTTCATCGACTTCTCGTTCGCGGCGATGGGCGGACGGCGCAACTCCGCCGGCCGCGCGGTCGTCCTGTCATCGTTTCTGATGGGCGGCCCTTCCGGCTCGGGCGTCGCAACCACTGTCACCATCGGTACCGTCGCCTCGCCGATGCTGGCTAAGGCCGGCTACGAAAAGAACGCGGCCGGCGGCCTGCTCGCGGCTGGCGGCCTCGGGGCCATCATTTCCCCGCCAGTACTCGGCGCGGCGGCGTTCCTCATCGCTGAATATCTCAAGATGTCCTACATCGAGGTCATCTGGATGGCGACCCTTCCGACGCTGCTCTACTACTTCGGCATCTTCGTGATGGTCGAACTCGACGCCAAGAAATACGGCGCGGCTGGCAACGATCTGATGATCGAGAAGGGTACTGTCTGGCGCCTGACCAAGGGCTACTGGTTCCACTTCGGATCTCTCGTTTCGATCGTCGTCTTCATGCTGATGGGCTTCTCGCCGGTGTTGTCCGTGTTCTGGGCAACCATGATGGCGATCCTGGTCAGCTTCTTCCGGCGTGACACGGCCCTGTTCCCGCCCAAGCTCGCCAAGGCTTTCGCCGACGGCACGACGGGTGTTCTTAACGTCGCGCCGACCTGCGCCGCCGCCGGCATCATCGTCGGCAGCGTCACGCTTACGGGTCTCGCACAGAAGTTCGCCGACATCATCATCGACTACGCCGCCGGCAGCCTCATCCTGACGGCGATCTACACCTCGCTGATTGTTTGGATCGTCGGCCTCGCGGTGCCTGTCACCGCGTCGTACATCCTCTGCGCCGTCATCGCGGCGCCGGCATTGATCAAACTCGGCGTGCCGGACTTCGGCGCGCACATGTTCATCTTCTACTACGCAGTGCTCTCGGAGGTTTCCCCGCCAACGGCGCTGTCGCCGTTCGCCGCGGCAGCCATTACTGGCGGTAATCCCTACAAGACGACGTTGCAATCGTGGAAGTACACGATGCCGGCGTTCCTGGTGCCGTTCGTGTTCGTCCTCGATCCGCTCGGCATTGGCCTGCTGATGAAGGTTCCGACCGGAGGCAACTGGTTCGATATTGTCGAGATCACGCTCGAGACGGGCGCCGGTATCGCGCTGCTCGCCTTCGCCTTCCAGCGGCACTACCGTTTCCGCACCAACGGTGTCGAGACGGGGCTGTTCGCCCTCGCGGGAGTTCTGCTGGTACTTCCGAGTATCGTTGGCGCCCTGTTGAAGCCGATCATCGGGATCGATCTCAATAGCTACATCCCGCTGTTGCCGCAGGCCGGACTGCACGTCGGCTACAACGTCGTGCTCGCCATACTCATCTTCGTGGTGGCGCACCTCATGCAAAAGACGCGCAGGGTGACCGCCGTGGCTGGCTGACGCTGTGCAGCATCACCATCTCGCAATTACGCCGCCTCGCTCAGAGCGACGGCGGCGTAATACGGGGCCTCGGATTCCTAAACGACAACCTCGATCAGATACGGCCCCTTCGACTTGAGGCCGGCGTCGATGGACTTCGAAAGCTGCGCGCAGTCGACAGCACGGGAGGCTTCGACGCCCATGCTCTTGGCCATGGCGACCCAGTCGATGCTGGGGTTGCCGATGGACAGCATATTGACCGCGCGCGGACCGGGATTGCGGACGCCGACGTTGGACAGTTCGCCGCGCAGGATATTGTAGGTGCCGTTGGCAAATACGAGCACGGTAATGTCGAGGCCCTCGCGCGCCATCGTCCATAGCGACTGGATCGTGTACATGGCGCTGCCGTCGCCTTCGAGTGCGATGACCTTGCGGTCGGGGCAGGCAACTGCGGCGCCGATCGCGACCGGCAGGCCGTAGCCGATCGAGCCGCCACGATTGTTGATCCAGTCGTGCGGTGGCGCGCCCGCGGTCTCGGGGAAGAACTCGCGGCCGGTGGTGACGCTCTCGTCGACGACGATCGCGCCTTCCGGAATCTTGGCGCCGAGGATCGAGGCGATCGATGCCGGTGTGATGGTACCGGTGGGGATCTCCGGCCGCCGCGGCTGTGCGACGCCAGCGGGCGGCGTGTTCATCGCATCGAGTTCGATGGCGAGAGCCGTCAGCGCCGCTTCCATGTCATCGCTGGTATCCGCGAGCTTGGTCGATCGCGCCTCTTTCGGCATCAACAGGCTTGGCTTGTCGGGGTAGGCGAAAAACGCCACCGGCTCGCGCGCGCCGACGAGCACGAGGTTGCCCGCCGCCTGCCGGTTGACCTGGACGCGGCCGGCACCGCGCTCAAGCCGCGTATTGGCGCCTTCCGTGAGAATGCCGCAGCCGGTCTTCGCCGAAATCCGGCCGGCGAGTTCGAGGCAGCGTTCCCGCAAGGCCGCGCCGCCCATGAGGAGCGTCGCCTTCGAACTCGTACGTAGCATCTCGGCCGCGGCCTTGACGGCGTCGTCGGAAACCTTTGGTGGCGCTGTCGGCGGTGCGGTCTCCGCAATGCCGGTGGCCGGCCCCCACGCGGTATCGGCGGGGAGGATGAGAGTCGCGATCTGGCCAGGTGTCTGGCGTGCCGCTTCGATCGCCAGCGCGCCATCGGCAGCAATGCCACCAGAGGTCGGGGATGTCTTGACCCAGTGCGACATCGGCCCGGCGACGCCCTCGATGTCGGACGTCAGCGGCGCGTCATGGGCGATGTGATAGGTCGCGTGCTCTCCGACGATGTTGACGATGCCGGAGCTGGCCTTCTTGGCGTTGTGGAGATTGGCGAGGCCGTTAGCGAGGCCCGGCCCGAGATGCAGCAAGGTCGATGCCGGCTTGTCGAGCATCCGGTAGTAGCCGTCGGCGGCGCCTGTCACGACGCCCTCGAACAGACCGAGGACGCAGCGCATGCCCGGAACTTTGTCGAGCGCGGCGACGAAATGCATCTCCGAGGTGCCCGGATTGGTGAAACAGACGTCGACGCCGCCGGCGAGCAGCGTCCGGACCAGGCTCTCAGCTCCATTCATCTCGCTCGACATCGGCTAATCGTGCTCCATTCGCGGGTTTCAGGCGGTCCCTCCGCATTGGCCGGCGGCCAACCGGGCAACTCTATGCCGAACCGTACGTCGGTTCAAACCACCCCTGCCATGCGTTCACGGCGGCGGGGCCCGTTTGTCGCGAAACAGCATCACTGACGACCACACAATTCGAGCCGCCCGACATCCGACTGTAACGTGCAGCGCCTCCTGCGCTAGATTGCGCCGTTGGGGGCGCCGCGCGATGCCGCCATCGCCGACTAGGGGACAGTTTCCTGCCTTGTTTCTGGTTCAAGTCGAGCGCCCGTCGTCGCCACCGGCAGATTGCCGGAGGCGCATTGTGTGGTGGAAGCGAGTGGTTACATGAGCGTGGCTGGCAAGGGGACGGGCGATTGCGTGGGGCGCTTTATTGCGCAGGCTTGGCGGCGATCGCTGCTGGTCGTGGTGGCGACGGCGTGGACCGTGTCATACCCTGAGCCGGCTCGAGCCATCGAGGAAGCGCAGGCGGCACAAGGCCCGCCGCTCAATATCGCACTGTTCGTGTCGTCGCGAGGCGACGTTTGCTACGACACTGGCGAAGTCGCGGCCGTCAAGCGGTTGGCGACCGAGGAGCAGGAGCGGATCAATCGGCGCGGCGGCGTGGCCGGTCGACCGATCAACGTCCGGATCTTCGACGACGAGCGCGATGAAGGACGATCGATCGCCAACATGCGCGCCGCGCTCGCGGATCGAAATCTGCTCGGCATGGTGGGTTTCACGCACTCCGGGCGAGCCAAGGCGGTCTTCAGCGCGTTAGGTGATGACATCCGCGCGAGCGGGGCGCCGTTCCTGTCCGAAATATCGGTGAGCAGCATCTTCGCCGACCATCCGAACGTCTTCACTACGAGGGCTTCGCAGGATGAGGAGCGGGTCCCTGTGATGGCAGCGTTTACGCGCGCCGCAGGCTTCAGCAAGCCCGCATTTCTCGGCAGCGCCGATTCTGTCATGAGCGACGCCATGCGCGAGAGCCTCAGGAACCTCCTTGGCGAAAACGGTCTCGTCGCCGATCACCGTATTCGCATAGTTGACGGCAAGCCCGATGCTACCGCTCTTACAGCCGCCGTTGCCGACTTGGCCAGTCGCGCGCCGGATTTGATTTATCTGTCGGTCGGAAGTCGGGGGACACCCGATGCCATCGCTGCACTCAAAGCCGCTGGGCGCGCTGCCATCGGAGCTGACATCTTCCTATCCGAGCCCGCTATATCAGCTTGCCTGGGAAAATCTTCCCGAAGTCTACAATGGCCGCTTGCGCAAGCTGGTCGTACAGGCGCCGTCCAATCCATGGATCTTTGAAGGCGCGAAGAACGCACGCGCACCCGGCTGGACGAGCGGCGAGTGCAAGGTGCGGGACGAGATCCGTGGAGTGCGTGACCCGTTCGATGCCGCCAACACGCGCGCGATCGCGATCGGCGCACGCTACGCCGATATGGTGGCGCTCCTGGCCGGTTCCCTGCGCGGGGTTCCCCGGGGAGCGGGAATCGAGACGCTTCGATCGCAGGCCGTTGCTCAAACGACAACCGCGTTCGCGGCCGGCCGCGGCACCTTCAAAGGTACGTTCGAGAACTGGTCCTTCGATCCGTCAACGCGCACGGCATCGCGGACGCCCTTCGTCGTGATCCTGCCGCGCGGCCTCGGCCGTCTTCAGCTTGCGCCAGTCCAGTTTCGGCGTGCGCGTGATGGGGGCCTGCGCCAGATCAAGACCCTCTATATGGACATCGACCTCATCAAGGCGCACCGCGTCGACGACAACGAGAAGACGTTTTTCGCCGAGTTCTATCTCGCGATGCACGACGATCCAGCGGCGGAAATCGACAACATCGAGTTCGCGAATGCCTACCTCGATCCACGAACTCATGGACGTCAGATTTCAATCGAGGCGATCCACGCCGGCGGCAATGGTGGCAGCGGCATTTTTCCGGCATCGATGAAGATCTATAAGGTCGTCGGACGATTTCTGTTCGACCCGCAACTTGCAAGCTATCCGTTCGATACCCAGAGTTTCGCGATAGAGGTCCAGCCGAAGCGAGGCGATGCGGCGTTTATCGTCCAGCCGCCACCTTTGGAGCTGCGTGACAAGCGCGCGACGACCGAGAGCTGGGAGCAGATAACCCAATATGTCGGCTATGATGAGGACTTCGTGCCGATCGTCGATTCATTCACGCACGAGGCCAGCGTCGCGCCCTTCTACAAGGCGAGTTTCGTGTGGATGATGCGCCGCGAAACAACCGACTATTTCTTGCGCGTCGTCGTCCCTTTGGTGTTCATCCTGGTTATTGCCTACCTGTCGATTTTCATTCCGGGCGCGCACTTCGAGGCGATCGTGACAATTCAGGTCACGGCCCTCTTATCGGCGGTCGCGCTCTACATTTCTCTGCCGAAGCTGGATTCGGATACGGCGACGCTGTCCGATCGGATCTTCGTCTTCGACTACATGCTGGTGAGCATCATGATCGCGATCTCGATCCTGAGAATCAATCCGCTCATCGCTGGCCATCGCTGGTTGCGCGGCGCGCTCGAGTTCGTCCACGTCGCGATCGTGCCAGCGCTGGTCGCGGTCGCAGCGTATTTCGTCTACGGCATGAGCATTGCAGGGGGCTAAGCCCGCCGCGGGCTAGACGAAGGGCATCACCTTCTCAGCCGTCAGCTTCATGGCGCGCTCGACGTGCGCCTTGTCGATGCCGCCGATGTTGAACCAGAGCGCGAACTCCGTAATCCCGAAGCGGCGCTTCATGTCCTTGAGCTTGGCGATGCAGGTCGCCGGATCATCGGCGATGCAAGCGCCGTACTCGTGCAGCTTCTCGAATGAGAGATAGCCCATCTCCCGCGTGCGCTTGCCTTCGCGCATGGTCAGCTCGTAGCCCTTGATCTCGCCGCTTTGCGGGGCGCCAGCGAGTTGGTTCGCGGTGACCTTGGCGTAAAACCATTCGACGTGGGTCTTGTAGATCTCGCGCGCCTTCGCTCCGTCCTCATGCACGAAGAACGGGAG
>LNEA01000361.1 GCA_001464855.1 Rhizobiales bacterium Ga0077530 | reverse complement strand
TCTGTGCAGTTGCACATCGGCAGGACGGCCGCCGGATTGTAGGCGGCGCCTAGCGTGAGCGCCATGAGTTGCTCAACCAGCCCCGTGCACGATCCGCACGACGAGGAAGCCTTTGTATGTGCCCGCACGTCGTCGAGCGAAGTTAGGCCTTTACTCGTAATGGCACCGACGATCCGCGATTTGCACACGCCATTGCAGCCGCAGATTTCCGCATCATCCGGCAGCGCTGCAACGGCGGCCGTAGGGTCGGCCGCACCCCCACCAGCGAAACTCTGGCCGAAGATCAGAGTCTCGCGAAGGTCGCTGATGTCGGTGGACTTCTTGAGCAGGTCGAAAAACCAGGCGCCATCTTGCGTCTCGCCGTACAGAACAACGCCGATGAGCTTGTTTTCCAGGATGACGAGCCGCTTGTAGATGTTTTGCGCGGCGTCGCGGAGCACAATCTCTTCGCGGCCCGGACCCTCGGCGAAGTCGCCGGCCGAGAACAGATTGACTCCCGTCACCTTGAGTTTCGTCGCCGTCGCCGCCGGTTTGAACGCAGCCTCACTCGATCCCGCCAGTTGCTCGGCGACGACATTGGCCATCTCGTAAAGCGGTGCGACGAGGCCGAAGCACTGGCCGTTCGCCTCGACACATTCGCCGACAGCATAGATGTCCGCATCGGATGTCCGCATCGATGGATCGACGATGATCCCGCGGCCAACCGCTATGCCGGCTTCCTTGGCGAGCGCCAAGTTCGGCCGGATGCCGACCGCCATCACCACAAGGTCCGCGGGCAGCTCCGTCCCGTCGTCGAGACGCACCGCGCGTACGCGCGGGTGGGCTCCATCGGTGGCGAGGATTGCTTGTGTGTTCGCTTTGCACCGCACCTCGATGCCGCGTCGCTCCAGCTCCTTTTGCAGAAGATAGCCGGCGGCGGGATCGAGTTGACGCTCCATCAGCGTTGGCATCAGGTGAATGACAGTAACCGCCATACCTTGCTGCGCGAGGCCCGCCGCCGCTTCAAGCCCAAGCAAGCCGCCACCGATCACTACGGCGCGTCCTCTCGACTTCGCCGCGAGCAGCATGGCATCGACGTCATCGAGGTCGCGATAGGTCAGCACGCCCGCGAGATTGTGGCCGGGAACGGGGATGACGATCGGATTCGAACCGGTGGCAAAGATGAGCTTGTCGTAGGTCTCGACGGCGCCATGCGCGGACGTCACTGTCTTGGCGGTTCGATCGACCGCGACGACCCTGTGCCCTTTGTAGAGCGTGATGCCGTGCTCGATGTACCAGCCATCGCCGTGGATGATGATGTCCTCGAACGATTTTTCGCCGGAAAGGACGGGCGACAGCATGATGCGATCGTAGTTGACCCGCGATTCCGCGTTGAAAATCGTTACGTCGTAGGCGTCCGGCGCCAATTCGACCAGCCGCTCCAGCGCGCGGCCCGGCGCCATGCCGTTGCCAATAATAACGAGTTTCTGCTTCATGATTTTTCCCTGCCCGGTCGCTCAAGCAGCCTTGGGATAAGCTTCATCAATCATCACGCCGGAGAGAAGTGTCTCGGCCGCGATCCAGGCGTCGCGCGTCTCAGGCTGTGTCACAACGCACATCCTTGCTGCTGGACGTTGACGCTAAGCGGCCTGCAAGGATGGTGCGCGATGTCGCTCATAGAGGAACCGCATCACGGCTTCGCGCGAGCGGAGATAGGTAGGATCCGAGCTGAGCTCGAGCCGCTTGCGTGGCCGCGGCAGCGGAACATCGAGGACTTCGCCGATCGTTGCCGATGGTCCGTTGGTCATCATCACGATGCGGTCAGAGAGAAGCACGGCCTCGTCGACGTCGTGCGTGATCATGATGACGGTATTGCCGAGACGTGCATGGATCTGCATGACCGAATCCTGCAGGTGCGCGCGTGTCAGTGCGTCAAGGGCGCCGAATGGCTCGTCGAGCAGCAGGACTTTGGGCTCCATGGCGAGTGCGCGGGCAATACCGACGCGCTGCTTCATGCCGCCTGAGATTTCGGCCGGCAGCTTGTCCTTGGCGTGGACCATCTGCACGAGTTCCAGATTGTGCATCGTCCAGGTGTGGCGTTCCGAGCGCGACTTCGACTGCGAGAACACCTTGTCCACGGCCAGCTTCACGTTCTGATACGTCGTCAACCAGGGCAGCAGCGAGTGATTCTGGAAAACGACGGCGCGATCCGGACCAGGCTCATTCACCTCCCGGTTGTCCAGGATGATGCCGCCGGTCGTGATCTTCGCCAGACCCGCGATGAGATTGAGCAGTGTCGACTTTCCGCAACCCGAGTGGCCGATGATCGAGACGTACTCCCCGCGCGAGATCGTGAGATTGATGTTGCGCAGGACTTCGGTCGTCGCGGCACCGCGGGCAAAACTCTTGTTGACCTGCTCGACTTTAAGGAATGGGAGCATGAGAGTGCCTCCTCAGGTGGCCTGTGTGCCGCGCGTTGCGAGGTGACCGATGCCGGCGACAATCCGGTCAAGCACGAAGCCGACGACGCCGATGTAGACGAGGGCGACGACGATGTCCGAGAGGCGCGAGGAATTCCACGCATCCCATATGAAGAAGCCAATACCGACACCACCGGTGAGCATCTCGGCCGCGACGATCGCGAGCCAGGAAAGTCCGATGCCGATACGGAGGCCGGTGAAGATGTAGGGCGCCGCCGCTGGGATCATGATGCGCCAGAAGAACTCCAGGTGATTGAGCCGGAGCACCGCGGCGACGTTGCGATAGTCCTGCGGAATGTTTCGGATACCCACGGCGGTATTGATGATGATGGGCCAGATCGCCGTGATGAAGATGACGAAGATGGCCGAGGGGTTGGCATCGCGGAATGCGGCGAGCGAGATCGGCAGCCAGGCGAGCGGTGGCACCGTACGCAGCACCTGGAAAATCGGGTCGAGGCCGCGCATCGCCCATACGCTCTGGCCGACGAGCGCGCCGAGCAAGACGCCGACAATGGCGGCAAGCCCGAAGCCCATGATGACCCGCTGGAGGGAGGTCATCACGCGGAGCCCGAGGCCGATGTCCTGCGGTCCATTGACGAAGAAAGGATCGACGATGAGATCCTTGGAGTCCTGCCAGACCTTGGAGGGTGGCGGCAGGCTTGACTTGGGATCGGAGAACGCAAGCTCCCAGATAAACAGCAGCGCCAAAAGAACCAGAATCGGCGGGACGATCGCCGCGAACCAGCCTTGCGCCGATATCCAGACACGTTCACCCAAAGGCGCGCGCGGAGGATTGAAGGCGATGACTTGGGCGTCGGGCGACCGCGCGGCGGCCGGGGCCGCAGCCGGGCTGCCGAGCGAATCCGCGACGAGATTGTGAGCGCTTTGCGCCGTCATCGGCTGGCTCTCCTTGGTGAGGATATCGGGTGAAATCACAATGCGGCTCAGACCATCGCGCGCTTGATCGCGAGTGATTTGAGGTAGGCCATGGGATCGGCGGGATCGAAAATCTTGCCGTCGAAAAACTTCTCGATGCCGCGGCTCTCTGCGGTCGGATAGTCCTTCAAACCGAGCCCTTTCGCCGCTTCGATCCAAAGGTCGGAACGGTTGGTCTTGTTGACGAGACCCTTGATGTCGAAGTCGGGCTCGAACTTGCCCCAGCGGATGTTCTCGGTGACGAACCACTGGTCGAGGCTCTTCCAGGGATAGGAGGTCTCGCCTTTCTCGCCCCAGAATTTCATCTTGAGGTTCGAGCCTTGGACCTTGCGCCCGAGGCCATAATTGATGTCACCCTTGATGCGGCCAATGATGTCCGGAACCGGCACGTTGAACCACTGACGGCGACCGATAATGGTCGCCATCTCCTCCTTGTTCTCCAACTTCTCGCACCATTGCTGCGCCTCCATCACGGCCATGAGCATGGCGAGCGCCGCCTTGGGATTGGCGTCCACCCAGTCGGCGCGCATGCCGAGAATCTTCTCGGGATGCTTGAACCACAGTTCGCCCGTCGTGATGGCGGTGTAGCCGATGTCCTGGTTGACGAGCTGCTCGTTCCAGGGCTCGCCGACGCAGAATGCATCCATGTTGCCAACCTTCATGTTGGCAACCATCTGCGGCGGTGGCACGACAATCGTCGACACGTCCTTGTCGGGATCGATGCCGCCGGCAGCCATCCAGTAGCGGATCCAGAGGTCGTGGGTGCCGCCGGGGAAGGTCATGGCGAGCTTTACTTCCTTGCCGGCCGCCTTCTTCTTCTCGAAGGCAGCTTTGAGCGGCGACGAGTCTGCCCTGATCGCGAGCTCCTTGAACTCGTTGGAAATCGAGATCGCCTGGCCGTCCTCATTGAGGTTCAGCATCGTGTACATAGGCAAGGGCTGATTGTTCTGCATGACCTTACCGGTCGAGTAGAGATGGACCTTCGGGCGCAGGATGTGGCCGCCGTCGATGCCGTTGGCTTTCGTGCCGAGCGCCATGTTGTCGCGCGTCGCGCCCCACGATGCCTGCTTGAGGATCTCCATGTCGGGCAGGCCGTACTTGTTGTAGAAGCCCTTTTCCTTGGCGATGATCAGTGGTGCTGCATCCGTGAGCGCGATGTAGCCGAGCTTGGTGCCTTTCACTTCGGGGCCAGTGCCTTGCGCGAACGCACCTCCGGGAAAGGCTGCTTTGATCGATGAAAGCAACGCTGCCGTGGCGGTTACTGCCGAGGCCTGCCGGACAAAAGTACGGCGATCGATCGACGACGAGTCTGTCGCAGTACGAATGGCAGACTTCGAACCTTTTGACTTCGGCATACCTTGCTCCTGGCTCCTGGTTTAATGCCTCAATGCAATCGCCCGAATGCAGCGTTCCTCGTCATTTTTTTCCCCGTGGCGTCTCAGTCCGCTCCGGGCACAAAAAAAGCGCCGCGACATCGATGTCCGAACCTTCGTTGAAGGCTCTTCATCATGTCGGCAGCGCTGCCGGATGCCCGTCGTTGGGCACTATGAAATTGCGGACAAGGCCATCGATGGCCTTGGGTCAGATGCTGAGAAGATGTGCTCAGCCGGTTGACCGGATGATTGAGGGTAAGCGGCCGCAAGCGGCTGCTCAAGGCTGAATAGTTTGCAAGTCACGATCGATTTTCAGGCGATTGCACAGGTTCGCTGCACATCGGAATCCGGCGTCACTCAGTCCCGCTGATCTGCTGCTCGAAGTTCTGCGACATACTCTTCGATGCGATCGGGATCGAAAACGCGCCCGTCAAAGAAGCCATCGGCCGCAAGAAAAAGTCGCCCGACCGTGGATGGCACGGCCGTATCGACCGCGAGCGCACCTTCCATTTTGGAATTGGCCGTGGGCAGCGGCACGCCGAGCGGCGCGAGCGCGGCGCGGTGCAGATCCGGACGGTAGGTCGCCTGCGCGCGCGCGCTCGCTTCCGCGCTCATCTGCGTCTCGCCCCAACGAACCATTTGCGCGTAGAACCAAGCCGCATTGCTCTTCCACGGAAAGTTCGCCGCGGACTTGGAGAAATTCAGGAAGCCCCCGACACGGCTATCCTCGCCGTCATCGATCATGATGCGGCCGTCAAGATTGGCGTGGAGGATCGAAGCGGGCAGATCGAAGATCTCGGGGCGCGAGAGAAGCTGCGCCAGTTCTTCGCGGTTTGCCGGATCGTCGCACCACACAGCCGCCTTGTAGACAGCGCGGATCAAGCGGAAGTGGCGCTCGGGATCTTCCTCAGCCCAATCCTGCGCCACGCCGAGAACTTTCTCGGGGCTCGCGCGCCAAATAGCGACGTTCGTCGTAACGCAGCGGCCAGAACCGGCAACAGATGCCATCCTGCCCCATGGTTCTCCGGCGCAGAAGCCACTGATCTGACCAGCGGCAAGCGCGGCCGGCATGAGCGGCGGCGGCACAGCGACAATATCGATCTCCACATTCGGCTTGATGCCCGCGGCGGCGAGCCAATATGAGAGCTGATAGGTGTGCGCCGAGTGATGATGGACGACGGCAAAGACGAGCTTGGCCGCTCCTCGACGCTTCCTCTGCGCGACAACATCGGCGAGGGCACGCGCCGTTCCCTCGGCTTCGAGGTGCGTCGGGGCGCCGGCCGCCTTCAAATCAGCCCACAGCGTCCGAGAGACCGTGATCGTGTTGCCGCCAAAACCGAGCATCAGCGGTACGATGAGGCGATCGGGAAGAGGCGTCAGGCCAAGGCACGCCGCAATCGGCATGGGCGCAAGCATGTGGGCGGCATCGAGATGGCGCACGGCAATGCGGTCGCGCAACGTCGCCCACGATGCCTCTCTGGAGAGGTACACCTTCAACCCCTCGGCCTCCGCGAAACCGAGCAGGCTTGCAGCCACGACTGGCGCGCAGTCCGTGAGCGGCATAAAGCCCATGCGGACGAGATTTGGATCGCTCGATCGCGTTGCGCGGTTCATGCCCCGTCCTCCTCGCCGAGCAGACCGGCCGCCGTGATCAGGCTTTCGGCAATGTCGACGATGCGCTTGTTCTTGTTCATCGCTGTGCGCCGCAGGAGCGCGTAGGCGTCCGGCTCGGTCATGCCGCGCGTCTTCATCAGGATGGCCTTGGCGCGGTCGATGCGCTTGCGGTCGGCCAGTTCGCTGCGCGCCGCGTCGAGTTCCTGCCGCAGGCGGTCGAAGGCGTTGAAGCGGCTGACGGCCATGTCGAGGATGGTTTTGACGCGCTCTTTCTTGAGGCCATCAACGATGTAGGCCGACACGCCCGCATCGATTGCCGCTTCGATGGAGGCCTGGTCGGACTGGTCGACAAACATCGCCACGGGGCGCTTAACGGCACGCGAGACCTGGAACATATGTTCGAGCTGGTCGCGGTTTGGATTTTCGAGGTCGATGAAGATCACGTCAGGGTCGATCTCGACGATCCGACGGACGGCAGCCGTGGCGTCGGTCAGCACAATGACGGAACTGTAGCCCGCTTCGCGCAGGCCATCCTCGATGATGGACGCGCGGATGGAATTTGCATCAATGACCAATATGCGCAGCGGTTTGTCGGCCATGCAGCATTTTGTGTGCAGTGCAGCAAAAACGCAAGCGGGTCGATAACGGGCTTCCGCGAGGGAGGTGAAACGCGTCATCGAGCGGCAGCAAAACCCTCTCGAATGACTGGAAGTCAGGCTCGACGGCAGTGCGGGCGCCGGGGATACTTGCTCGACATCCTCCAGGAGCCTGATCGCACGATGAACGACATCCTCGATAAGTGCGCCGGGCTTCCCGAGGTCCAATTTGCGCCGGGAACGGTCTTGCTCGCTGAAGGGGACAAGTCGGGCAAGCTCTACATTCTCATCGACGGCGAACTCGAGGTGTCACACGGCGGCGTCCAGATCGCCAACATCTCGACGGCAGGGTCGGTCTTCGGCGAGATGTCGTTCCTCCTCGACGCCCCGCATACAGCCGCGGTCAAGGCGCTGCGTCCAAGCCGCGCCTTCCAGGTTACTAACGTCGATGAATTTCTGCGATCCGCGCCGGAGGTTCTTCACCACATCGCGGCGCTGCTGGCCTTACGGCTGCAATGCGTCACGGGTTATCTCGCCGATTTGAAGCGGCAGTACGCCGAGCACGGCGACCATCTCAGTATGGTCGACGAGGTGCTCGGAACCCTGCTTCACCAGCAACGGCAAGAGGTCATCGCGGGGCCAGACCAAGAATCCGATCCGCGGCTGTGAACCACGCTGGGATCTCCGTGATTCGCTCGACCTCGCGCGACTCATGAGCGCTGAGACGCGCGTGTTCGAGACGCGTCGTCGAGAACCACAGGATCGCTTCCTCGTCGGTGTCGATCACGACGCAAGCCGGCATCGGGCCGAGCTGGTAGCCGGCGTTGAAAATCCACGTCGAACCGATTCTGTCGATCCATGAGCCGCCCGGTTGGACCGGCGCGTAGTGAACATGGCCGCTGAAAACGAAATCCGGGCGATATTCGGCAATCCATTGCGTCAGCTCCTTGTCGCCGAAGGAGCGCTTGCCATCCCAGCTTGTCGGCGAGTCGGCAGGCGGCGCGTGATACACCCACACCCATCGCTTCTTCTCTTTCGCCGCGTCGCGAGCGAGCTGCGCACTAACTGCCGCGCGGGTGACGGGGCCATCCCACCATGGGCAAATGGTGAAGAGGGTGCCGTCGATCATCGTGGAATCGCCGTCGGCCGAAATTCCCATGTTGCGGATGTCGGAGAACCATCCTGCCGTCTTCTCGCCCTCCGCGGTGAGGGCATCCAGATCGTGGTTGCCGGAGCACGTCACGAGCGTCGCAAGCGAGCGCAGCCGTTGCAGGTATTTCAGCACGACGACGATCTGTGCGGGGCGGGGTACATGCGATGAGAGGTCGAGATGATCGCCGGCGATGATAATGACATCAAAGTCCGGTGCCGCATTCAAAAGCCAGTCATACTGCTTCAGCGCGTAGTGGAGGTCGGCCACCAGCAGGCACTTCATGGTCACCGTACCTTCGTCGGATGGACAATGCGGGCCGCGCACTGTTGCGCATCACCGCAACGGGGCCAAGCGCAAAAGGGCGACAGCAGCCGTCGAGACGCGCGCGGGTCAGGGACCCCACTTGGTCGCGCCTAATTTATCGCCGCAAATGTCGGGCGGCCTACTTTGCAATCGTCTTCATGCTGTAGGGCGCTTCATCAGCGCCAAAACGGCCGGGAATCGAACAGGAGGACGTGATGAAAGTCATGGTTATCGTCAAGGCGAGCACGGCATCGGAAGCGGGCGAGATGCCGAGCGAACAGTTGCTCACCGAGATGGGTCGCTTCAACGAGGAACTAGTCAAGGCGGGCATCATGCTTGCCGGCGAGGGACTACATCCGACCAGCAATGGAGCGCGCGTTCGCTTCGCGGGCAAAAACCGCACCGTGACCGACGGTCCCTTTGCTGAGACCAAGGAACTGATTGCCGGCTACTGGATCTGGAAGGTCAAGGATCTTGCCGAGGCCATCGCCTGGGCGAAGCGTTGTCCCAATCCGCACGAGGAAGATTGCGATCTCGAAATCCGCCCGGTGTTTGAGATGTGCGATTTCGGCGAAGCAATGACGCCCGAACTCAAGGCGCAGGAAGAGCGGATCGCCGCCGAAGCGAAGCGCAACGCGGGCGACTGATGTTGGCCAGCAATTGGGCGCCCGAGAACGTTACGCCATGCCGACCAGCCGGGCGCCCTTGCGGAACAACACCGTCGCCTGGCGCTCCATTCGGAAGGCGCTGAGGGAATCATCGACGGAATAGTCGGGTCTCGTTCGGCGGACGGCGGCAGCATACGCGCGCGCCTCGTCCAGCCGGCCGTCCAACGCGAGGAAATATCCGGCGATGGCAAGGATGTGCGGATGAGCGTTGGGGCGCGCCGCCGCCTTGGTCGCCCACTCGGCGGCCCCGGAAAAATTGCCGAGGCGCACGAGAGCCAACGCGCGACTGGCAAGCATCGCGAACAGCATCGGATCGTATGGACTAAGGTGGCGCGAGTGATCGGCCGCGCCGATCGCGGCCTGCGCATCGCCCGCTTGCGCCTGGACAAACGCCAACGAGTAATAGCCAAGCGCGAAGTTCGGACTGAGATCGACCGCCATTTCCAGCTCGGCGATGGACTGATCCTGTCGACCACGCAGCCACAGCGCCCGTCCCATGGCCCAGTGTGCACTCGGATCGCGGTCATCCGCCATCATGCTCTGGCCGGCAAAGTCGAATGCGCGATCGATCTCTTTCTCGCGCGGCGCCCACCCCTGAAATGCGTTCTGCCAGTGTGTGAATGAAAGCCCTGCATAGGCGCGGGCGAAGGTCGGATCGAGACGCACTGCCATCTCGAAGAATTGCCGTGCCCGGTCGTTGTCGATCTTTTCGAACCGGTACATGTGCCAGAGGCCGCGATGAAACGCTTCCCATGCATCCAGCGACGACGGCGGTTTGAGGATCGCGCGGTTGCGCTCGGCGGTCTCGATCTCACTGGCGATCGACGCGACGATGCGGTTACCAATTTCGTCGAGCACGAGAAAGGCGTCGTCGAGCTTGCGGCTGAAGACCTCCGTCCAAACGATGCGAGCAGTCCGGGTTTCGGTCAATTCAACGGCCACGGTCACGTTGGGGCCATCGGTCTGGACCCATCCGGTGACGATATAGTCGACGTTCAACGCGCGACCGGCGGCTTCCGGGGCGACACTGCGCTCATGCAGGGCGAACACTGTCCCCTGGGCGATGACGAAAAGGCTGCGCAGCTTGGCGAGCCGCGTAATGACATCATGCACGAGGCCGTCAGCATAGCCGACACGCAGACCGGCACGGCTGGCGAGCGGCATCACTGCGATCGAGGCGCGACGGGACGCGACAGGAGCAACCGCGGTTGGCGAGTCCGCGGATCCCGACGCGCCCCCGGAAGCCGCGGCCGGCAACGTCGTGGGCGCTGTGGTCGCTGAGGAGGTCAGCGTTGCCGCCTGTGCCCGCGCAGTCCGCCACGCTTCCCGGATCGGTGCGGCATCCAATCCCTCCGATTCGAACAGCCGCGCCGTCGCCGCGAGATGCTTTTCACCTTCGGATAGGCGGCCGTCGCGGGCGAGCGCCTTGAGCAGAATCTCGTGGACGCTACGGTCGAACGGCGCGAGTTGGAGCCACTTTTCCAAGTGACCAAACAGGCCCTCGCCGGGCGCTTTCCGAACGAGCTGCTCGAGGATTGCAACGTGTCGACCACGGAAGCGGCGGCGCTCCGCCGCTATCCAAGCGTTGAAGTGCGGGCTACGATCGAACTCCATGCCGTCAAGAAACTCCCCGACGAAATAGCGGGACAAGACGAGCAGCTCTTCTTCGTCGAGCGTCTCGATGCCGTCACTCGCAGCACGCGTGACGTCCGCCACGTCGATGGCGCAATCCGACAGATCGAGGCAGACCGTATCGGCGTCCGTCTCGACACGTCGCCGGTCAGGATCGTCGAGCACCCGGCGCAATTTACTGAGGCACCAACGCAACTCCCCGCGCGGATCGTTTGGCACATCCCACAGCAGCTCGCACAACCGGCTCCGTGGCACGGGCTGCGGCGCCACGGCGAGATACGCAAACAACGCGCGTAGCTTGCGTGAGGATGGCAGCGCGATCGCGACGCCAGCGCGGCGGACCGTCATCGGACCGAGCAGCCGGATGTGAAGGTTTGGCGCGGCGATCAGCGTCCCCGCGTCATCCGTTTCCACGCGCTTTTCCACGCTGGCTACCACGATCGTCTCCACGGGCGGGTCGTATCGTCAAAATCGATCCTCACGACATAACGGTCGTGTCGGACGTCAGAGATCAGTTTTCGCAATCGAAGAATAACGGCGGATCCCCCGCCTATAAAACCGTCAAAGCGGAGGCATACCATGGTTACATCTCCTTCAATCAACAGTCAAAATTCTGTCGCCGGCCAACCAGACCTGGGCGCGTTGAAAACCCGCCAGCAGGGCGCCTGGTCCTCGGGCGACTACGCAATTGTCGGCACCACGCTCCAAATCGTCGGCGAGGCGCTCTGTGAAGCGCTCGACCTCCGTTCTGGCCAAATGGTGCTCGATGTCGCCGCCGGCAATGGCAACGTCTCGCTCGCAGCGGCGCGCCGTTGGTGTGATGTCGTGTCCACCGACTACGTGCCGGCGCTGCTCGAGCGTGGCCGTGAGCGCGCAAATGCGGATCGGCTGAAAATCGACTTCCGCGCCGCCGATGCCGAAGCTCTTCCGTTTGCCGACGGTTCGTTCGACGCGGTCGTCTCGACATTCGGGGTCATGTTCACGCCGAACCAGGAGCAGGCAGCGGCCGAGATGGTTCGCGTGTGCCGATCCGGCGGCAAGATCGGCCTCGCCAACTGGACGCCGGAAGGGTTTATCGGACAGCTCTTCAAGACGCTCGGCCAATACCTGCCGCCGCCTGCAGGCGTGAAGTCCCCGGCATTGTGGGGCAAGCGTGAGCGCATGGCGGAGTTGTTCGGCCCGGCGGCCACCTCGATCAAAGCCGAGTCGCGCACGTTCGCCTTCCGCTACCGCTCGGCCGAGCACTTCATGGAGATCTTCAAGACCTACTACGGCCCAACGCTCAAGGCGTTCGCCGCACTCGACGCCGAGCCGCAGAAGCAAGCAGCCTTGCACGCCGATATGATCGCGCTGATCGGGCGCTTCAACGTTTCGGGCGACAGCTCGATGGTCGTCCCGAGCGAATATCTCGAGGTCGTCATTACGCGGCGCTGATCGAGATCGTCGCGCCCAACTTATTCGTACTCAAATGTATTGGAGGCGTTCGCTATGTCCCGAGCACCGCGTTTGATTGCCACGATCGCATTCTTTGCGTTTGCACTTATCAGTGCCTATCTGTTCAGCGCGCCGTTGCCGGTTCACGCGCAACATCACGCCGATCACGTGATGATCGTGCCGGCCGACCTGAAATGGTCGCCAGTGCCATCATTGCCCGCTGGCGCCCAAATTGCCGTGATCGAAGGGCCCCTCAGCAATGCGGGGCCCATCACCGCTCGGATCAAGTTCCCGGCAAACTACCGCCTGCCCGCGCACACGCACCCCGTTATCGAGCACGTCACCGTCCTATCCGGCACGTTCCACATGGGCGCCGGAGACAAACTCGACACGACGAAGACGAAAGCACTGACACAAGGCGCGTTTGCGATCATGCAGCCCGGCACGCGTCACTTTGCCTGGACGGCGGAGGAGACCATCGTCCAGATCCACAGTGTTGGGCCATGGGGCATCACCTACGTCGATCCGGCCGACGATCCGCGCAAAAAATGACGATTTGACCGAATTCACGACCTTGCCGATCAAGAAACTTGGGCGTCTTATCATGGCATCCAATTGCAGGTAGCCCACAAGGAGGCACACATGGCAAAATTCGAAAACATTCTCGGAACGATCGGCAACACTCCGGTTGTGCGGGTCAACAAGCTGGGACCAGCCGGCATAAACCTCTACGTCAAAGTCGAGGCCTTCAATCCGCTCGGCTCGGTCAAGGATCGCCTGGCCCTCGGCGTGATCGAGGCGGCCGAGAAATCCGGCGAACTCAAGCCGGGGCAGACGGTGATCGAAGCGACCAGTGGCAACACCGGCATCGGCCTCGCGATGGTGTGCGCCCAGAAGGGCTATCCGCTGGTCGTCACGATGGCCGAGCCGTTCAGCGTCGAACGGCGCCGGTTGATGCGCTTTCTCGGCGCCAGAGTGGTCGTGACTCCCGCTGCGGGACGCGCCGTCGCGATGGTCACCAAGGCCGTCGAACTCGCCAAGGCGCACGGCTGGTTCCTTACGCGTCAGTTCGAGAACGAAGCCAATGCGGACATGCACTCGCGCACCACGGCGCGCGAGATCGTCGACGATTTCAAGGGCGAAAAGCTCGACTACTGGGTGACGGGCTACGGCACCGGCGGCACCTTGAAGGGCGTATCGCGCGTGCTCGCAAAGGAGATGCCGAACACGAAAATCATCGTGTGCGAGCCGGAGGATGCGCAATTGCTCACGAGCGGCATCGCACAGGAGCGCCATGCGGATGGTTCGGCTGCAGCACCCCATCCTGCATTCAAGCCCCATCCGATGCAGGGCTGGACTCCCGATTTCATTCCGAAGCTGACGGGCGATGTTGTCGATATGAAAGTCATCGATCAAGATGAGCATGGAGTTGGCGCAGAAAGAGGGCATCTTCGTCGGCATCACGGCCGGCGCGAGCTTCGCCGGGGCGTTGAAGGTTGCGGCGGAAGCGCCAAAAGGTTCGACGATCTTGTGCATGCTGCCCGACACCGGCGAGCGCTATCTCAGCACGCCGCTGTTCACCAGCATTCAAGCCGACATGTCGCCCGAAGAGTTGGAGATCTCGCGCTCGACACCGAGTGCGCAGTTCCCCGCCTGAGCCAATGGCGCGGCCGTGCGTGTCGTCACGGTCGCGCCCCCTCGCTCCCATCCATCGCTCGGCTCGCACATTACTAGACGGAGACGCAGCGATGATCGACGCCCCCGCGGGACGCATCGACTACGCCGAGACCGGCAGTGGTCCGACTGTCGTCCTGGTGCCGGGATCGTGCAGCACCGGCGCCGCATGGCGGCCGATGATGGCCGAGTGGGGCGACCGCTTCCGTTGCGTGACGACGAGCCTGCTCACGACACCCATATTGGTCACGAAGTCGACATGCTCGACGCCGTCATTCGCCGCGCCGATGGCCCAGTCCATCTTGTCGGGCATTCGTTCGGCGGCATGGTGGCGCTGGCTGCGACGCTGCGCAAACGCGTGCCGATCTCGAGCCTCACAATCATCGAGGCACCGGCTGCGGCGCTGCTCCATGAACGCGGTGAGCAGGCCCACTACGCGAGCTTCCGCCGCATGACCGACGGATATTTCGCCGCCTTCGAGCGCGGTGAACCCGAGGCGGTCGCCGCAATGATCGATTTTTATGGTGGCGCGGGAACGTTTGCGTCATGGCCGACGCGATTGCGCGACTACGCGATCGAGACAACGCACGTCAACATCCTCGACTGGTCGAGCGGCTACGGCTGCGCGCTATCGCTGGACATTCTGGCGGCGATCGACGTGCCGACGCTGGTGCTATGGGGTGGATCGAGCCCAGCCGCCGTGCAGCGGGCGAACGAACTGCTCGCGGAGTGCATTGACGGCTCCGCGCGTCTGACCGTTGCGGGTGCGGCGCATTTCATGATTGCGACGCATGTCGCGGAGATCGCGCCCGCGATTGCACGTCATATCGAGAGTGCGCAGGTGCCGGGGTTCGGATCTCAGGCCTGAGGGCGCGCGGCGTGACGATACCATTCCGGGCCGCGCTGCTCCGGCCACAGGAGTTCGTCGACGCTCGCGATCGGATGCTCGAAGGCGATGCCGATCGACGTGTCGCCAACCCACGCCACATGCCCGCAGAGATGACCGGCATCGACCAGCCGCAGCGTGATCTCGTCACCTTCGAAAGGAAGCAGGCCGTTGGCGATGCGGACCTGGCCGCCGGTGCTCGACAGATCGAGCAGCGCGCCGCCGACATCGCCCCATTCGGACTGCACGACGATGTGCTCGAAATGCGCGTGCCGCGCTGCGATGCGCCGGTTCTGAGACCGGGTATCGTCCTGATACGAACGCGAATTGGTACTCTGCTGCACGGGGGGCTCGTCGGTTGCGTTAACACTCCCTGAATGTCACGCCACGATGCATGAACCCTGCCAGAAAGCAGGCGTTAACGACTCCCGGACGCGGAAAGGAAAAATTATGCTTTCCGGCGCGCCCGGATCGCCGTCGACGATAGGTCAGAAAGGGGCGCGGTCAGGAACACCCAGGCCGGCGCGCGCATCGCGGCCAGCCGTCCGGCGTCACGCTCCGGCAAGCGGGCCCCCGCATATGCCTTCGCGGCAATCGACGACAGCGCCTTCAGCCGCCATCCCGGCCGATCGATCACGGCGATCGGCATCAGCTCCATGATCTGGCGCCACTGCCGCCAGCGATGGAAGTCCGCCAGGCAGTCGGCGCCCATGATCCACACGAAGCGCGTCCCCGGCCGGCGGCGGCGCAGAAACGCCAGCGTCGAGATCGTGAAGCGGTCACGCAGGCCGGCCTCAAAGCCGGTGACCGTGATCGGTCGGCTACCGACGAGCCGGCGGGCCTCGGCCATTCGCTCGGAAAGCGGTGGTGGCGCGTCCTTGATCTTGAGGGGATTTCCCGGCGTCACGACCCACCACACGCGCGAAAGCCCCAGCCGCCGGATCGCCGTCTCGCTGATTTCGAGATGCGCCGCGTGCGCCGGATTGAACGAGCCACCGAGCAGACCGATCGCCTGTCCGTCCGCGGTCGGCGGCAACCGCGCGGCAATTGCGCCGAAGCCGGAGCCGGGCAATCGGCGGGAGGCGGCAGCGGTGCTCATCGCATCCTCCCTGGTGCGGCGCTCGCGCTTGCGCGTCAGCTCGTCTCGAACAGCTCGGCGGCGCGCTTGCCGATCTGGTTCGCCTTCCAGTCGGGGATCTTGAACTCCCAGCCCGATGCTTTGGCGTTGATCTCGTCGGCGGCCTTCTTGGCGTCGCCTGTGCCCGCCGCCGTGAACGACAGCCATGCCGCCGCCGGTGTGGCCTCGCGGCGCAAGCGGAAAGTGACCGTCAGGCCATCCGTCGATTCAGTCGTGATGATGCTCACGGTCTCGCCGATCGGGGTCTTGTCGAGCTGGCGGACATCTTCGAAATCGATGGAGCCGAAACCGAGCGCGATCTGTTCGACCGGCGCGTTCGCCTTCACCTTCACGCCTTCCGGCACCGACTTCAGCTCGAACTTGGCGGTGGGCTCGCTGCCCTTCTCGACAACGATCGGCACCTCGTTGGCGTGTTCCACCGTGACCCGCCGGAACTTCGTCACGTCCGTCTTGTAGATCGCGACATCGACCCAATCCTTGACGTCGATGGAGATATTGGGCTCAGCCGCTGCGAGCCATGTCTGTGTTTCGCTCGGACGCCGGACATAGACGCCGCCACGACCCGCGCCGAACGCGTTGGGGCGGCTCTTGCCCACCACGACCTCGGAAATCGGTTTGCCGTGAGCGTCGAGCAGGCGCACGAGCGAAGACTTGGCGTCCTTCGCCTTCGGATCCTCGAGATCGAGCAGCGACCAACGCTCCTTGGCCGCGGTCTTGGGTTCGACCAGCTTGGCGTTTGCAAGCTGCACGACCAATGCGCGCACCTTGTCTGAGAGCACGGGATAGCCGCCGCGCTCTTTCATTTTCCACTGTTCGCCGGCGCGCTCGAGCGTCAGCTTTTCGCCGGCCTTGGTGATCTCGACGCTGCCGAGCGTGCCCGCTTGGCGCGGGAGTTCGGGGAGCATTGCCCGACCATCGACGCCGCCCGCCGCTCTGTAGTCCGACGAAGATTGGAGAAATCCGGCCCACACCAGCGCGGCAATCGTCACACCGGTGAGAACCACGAAATGCTGCGGCTTGATCATGGCCTCATCCCTTCCGATCGCTGGCCGAAGCCTGACGTCGACGACGCGACAGCCCGACGGCGATACCGCCGATGCCGATCAGCAGCGGCACCGCCGCAATGTTGAAGAACTTCAGCAAGCCGTCGAGCCGGTCGATGTCACGGCGCAGATCCGCCTGCACGCCACGCAACTCGCGCCGCACCCCGATCATCTCGCCGCGGAAGCCCTCGATCGTCTGGCGGTCCTTGTCGGACAGCAGGATCTGGCCACCCTCGCTGCGCGTCTCCATCTGCTGGAGCTTGCCTTGAAGGTCCTTGAGCTTGGCATTGAGCGCCTGCTCCTTTTCACGGTAGCTACGCTCCGCCTCGCGGCGAATGGCGGCCACGCGCTCGAACGGGCGATCGTTGACGCCGCGGCCGCGCAACGTCGCGAGCGCTTCACCGCCTGCCAGGTTCTCCAGCGAATTGATGACGAACGCTGCGTTGTGCGCTTGAGGCACCGCCATGCGCTGGCCGAGCAATTCCTGCATTGTGACCCAGAACTGATCGTGCAGGAGATCGGCGTCGGCAACCAGGATGACGTTCAGCGGACCGCTCGCGAAATGCGGGACGACCGCCTCACCCTTCGTCGCATCGGCAGCCTTGGTATCCGGCGCGGCCGCATCTTTCGGCTTGGCGGCGTCGTCGCCGGGCTTGGCTTCAGCCGGTGCAGGTGCCGGCGGTTTCGGGCGGCCATCGGGAAACGCCGACTTGCCCTCGCCGGAGATCCGCGCCGCAAGCACCAGTGGCTTGCCGCCGCTCTTGAAGTCCTTCGACAGCGCCAGCGGGTTCGGCATCATGCGCAAGCTGTCGGCATTCAATTCGCCGGCCGCTGCCGAAGTCTCGATGATGGGCTGTAGTGTCGTCGTTGCGCCGTCGACCTTGGTGATGAACCCCACCGACGCCATGTTGAGGCGCTCGATGCCGCCGGCCAGCGGATCGGCAATATTGATGTTCTTGGCGTCGATCTGCAGCCACGCGAGATAATCCGTCACCACCGGCCGCCCACCCGGCGAGCCGCCGAACTGGACCCGCCGCGCCATGGATGGATCACCAGCGAGCTTGCTGTTGTCGATCGCGACGCCCCAAGCCTTCAACAGCGCTTCCACCTCGGGGCCTGTCGGCATCGACGGCATCCCGGACGGGCCGGAAGGTGGCGCCGTCTCCGACAACGGGTCGATAAACGCCAGCACGCGCCCGCCGCGGAGCGCGAATTGATCAATTGCGTAGGCTGCATCCTTCGACAGCGCGTTGGGCTGCACCAGCATCAACACATCGATGTCGCCGGGGATCTCGGTAACGGTCTGCTCGACCGTCTTGACCTCGAAGAACTCGCGGATCTGATCCATCACGGTCCAGGCGGGAGCCGGCTGGCGCATCGGCTGCATCGGATTCATGCCGCCGTCGATCGGCATTCCCGTCATCAATCCGACGATCCGCTTCTTCGGGTT
>LNEA01000360.1 GCA_001464855.1 Rhizobiales bacterium Ga0077530 | reverse complement strand
GCGAACTGGCCTGCGAGTTGGATCGATTCGGTGAATGTGTGAGCCTCGATGCGGGGCCCAAGTCCCGTGCCGCGCATCACCTGGCCAAACTCGCGAGGATCGAGCAGTTCGCCGTCGTCGTTGCGCAGCCGTACTGAAACCTCGAAATGGCGCGCCTTGCGGTCATCGAGGCCAAGGATCGGATCGAGATAGATATCGATGCGCGCGGCCTCGACCGCGCCTGCGATCTGCGCGAGCAGGCCGCGATCGTAGCCATGATCGTCCGCGGGGTCATCGATCTCGTCGGCTTCGTCCAGGTCCGCTGCTGGCGCACGCAATGCGCTCGCCACGTTGCGGAGCGCGCCGACCTGACCATCAACGGTGTCGAGCGCGTGGATCGGCGCGGGTGGCGCGGCGACCGTTGCCGCCGGCACCTCGTCGAAATCGACGACAGGGCCCGCGAGCGGCGCCTCGCGCGACAATTCCGGTGCCGATGTCTCGGTGGTTGCTGCGGTCCTGACGAGCGGCGGCGCGGTCGGCGCGTTGAGCTGATCGGCGAGGCCTTTGATCAGCGACTGCATGATCGCGATATCTTGCGCTCGCGGGTCGACGGGACCACCCGGCACTTCGTCGGAGTCGATCATCGGCGGATCGGCGTCGAAATGTGGCTCCGGGCGCGATCGTGCGGCGGCCGCGGCTCGCGCCGGAGCGGCTTGCGACATCGGATTGGCGGCCCGCGCAATCGGTTCGCGATCAGGCGTAGTTCTCCGATCGGGACCCGCCACGCCCAACGCGATGGCTGCTGCCGGAAACGGCGCGCGTGCAGCCGGCAGCGGCGGTGGTGGTCCCTTCGGACCTCCAGGGATCGTCGGCGCGCCGGGCGCCGGACGCATGGACGCGGGAGCCGGCTGAGGAGGCGACTGAGGTGCGGATTGGGCCACGGAATGCGCCGCCTTCGGCTTTGCTGGCCGCTCGGGCTGCGGCTGAGCGGCCGTCGCGGGTGGAGCCGCTACCGGCTTGGCCGGCGCGCGCGGCGCAACGTCAGACGACTTGGCTTCGGGCGCGCGCTCTGGTGCTCTTGCGGTCGGCGCCTTCGCTCCCAGCGTCGGCTCCTCGATCACGCGTGTCGGATCGCCCGACGCAGCGACTCGCGGCGCGCCGAGCCCCGGCAACGCGGGCGGAATCGGCCCCCCTGTGGGGCGCGCAGCTGCAGGCATCGGCGCCCGCTTCGGCCGCTCACCGGGCGCCGACATCCGGCGCAGCGCGGCGTTCTCCTCCTCGAGTTCTGCAACGTCGGCGCTCAGGCTGACCACATCCTGGCCACGGCGCACCAGCGCATGGATAAGGAGCAATCGCGGACACGAAGCCGAAGCCGAAGCTTGAACGAAGCGCCACGCCCAATGCCAAAATCACTGTGACGATCGAAGCATGGACGATGGTTTCGCGCAGCCAGCCGTCCGAGTAAACCGACTCCGGCGCCTCGATATCGTCCGCGTCGAATGCTGCGGTATGTGTCATGCGTGCGCACGTGCCCCAATAGACTCCACCCGGTGCGAGTGTTTCCACGAGCCATGCGATTCGCAATCCGCACACGGCAGCTGTCACCAGGAAAGCCTGGAAAACCTGTGGCTTTCAGGCACTCAGAGCTGGTTTTCTGAAGTGATCGCCCAGAGGGTTGCACAGCCGACCGTCGTCATGACCGTCCCCGACGGTGACGGCCTCACGCGCCTCGCAGCAACGCTGCACCGGCACCGAGCGCCTGTAACTTGCCGGCCGCGACCGCTCGCGGCAGCGGAGCCATGCCGCAATTCGTCGACGCCTGGATGCGGTCGGCATCGGCATACTTGAGCGCCTCGCGCAGCGTGCCGGCGACCTGCTCGGGCGTCTCGATCGTGCGCGTGGCGACATCGATCGCACCGACCATGATCGTCTTGTCCGCGAGATGCCGGATGAGCGAGATCGGGACCTTGGAGCCGGCGCACTCGAGCGAAACCTGCTGGATCTTCGAACGGTTCAGCGCCGGGAAAATCTCCTCGTACTGGCGCCATTCCCCACCGAGGGTCTCCTTCCACTTGATGTTCGCCTCGATGCCGTAACCGTAGCAGATGTGCACGGCGGTGGTGCATTTCAGTCCAGCGGCAGCGGCTTCAAGCGCCGCAACGCCCCACTCCGTCACGTCTTTCATGAACACGTTGAACGCCGGCTCATCGAACTGGATGACGTCGGCTCCGAGCGCCTCCAGCTCGCGCGCTTCCGCGTTGAGCACTTTCGCAAACGCCATCGCCATGTCGGCGCGGCGGCCGTAGTGAGCGTCCGCGATGGTGTCGCAAATGGTCATCGGCCCGGGCAGTGTGAATTTCATCTGTCGCTTTGTGTGCGCACGCACGAAGCCCACGTCGGCACTGTGCACTGGCTTCTTGCGCGTGATCGGTCCCGTCACCGTCGGCACATCGACGACATAGCGATTGTCGCGGATACCCATCTGGGTCTTTTTCTGCCAGTCGATACCACCGACGTGTTCGAGAAAGCCGTGCACGAAATGGATCCGGAACTGCTCGCCGTCCGACACGATGTCGATACCGGCGTCCTCCTGCAGCTTGAGCCAGACGAGCGCGGCGTCCTCCTGCGCGCTGCGCAGCGCCTCACCCTCGTACCGCCATGCTCCCCAAAGCTTCTCCGGCTCCGCGAGCCATCCTGGCTTCGGTAGGCTGCCGGCGATGGTGGTCGGGAACAGCGGGAGAGCCATGACGCCAATCCTCGAATTAATGCGTTAGGTGATGACGTATCGAATGCTAGCTGATGGCATTCGACCGCGCCATCACAACGTGTAATTGCGCACACCTCAGCCGGCACGTGTTCGTCAAAGGGCCTTGAGGAACGCGGCGACTGCATCGGCGGCCGCCTCCATGTTGCCGCGCCGGGTCGTGCCCGAGCCGCCGCGCGGGCCAAGATCGTGATCACCATCATGTGCCCAGTGGAAGACGATCGACGGCGGCAGCGTCAGCGCCTCGATCTCGGCGCGACTGCCGAAGGGATCGCGCTCGCCCTGCACGAACAGCGCCGGCACGGTCAGGCCGGCTAGGTGCGCCGTCCTCAGGCGTTCCGGCGTCTTGGGCGGATGGAAGGGGTAGCCAAGGCAAACGAGCCCGGCGACCAGTCCGTCGTCATGCAGCGCGCCGGCAACGTGGCTCGCCACCCTGCCGCCCATCGACTTGCCACCGATCGCGAGTTTCCCCGAGCCGGTCTGCTCGGAGATGGTCCGCACAGCGGCGATCATCTCGCCATCGAGCAGGTCGGCTTTGGGCGGCGGCCGTCGCTTCCCCCCGCGCCGTCGCGCCGCCATGTAGGCAAATTCGAACCGCACTACCTGGAGGTCTCGCGCCGCCAACAGTTCACTGATGAGGACGAGAAAGGGACTGTCCATCCCGGCGCCTGCGCCGTGTCCGAGCACAAGTGTCACTGTTGCCGTATCGGAGCCGGTGCGCAGAAACTCGGTCATCGACGGCACCGTCACCCTAAAAGCGCCTCACGAAGGGCGTTTCTGCCACTTGGCCACAGCTGAGGTGACCAATTCGCTGCCGCGTCATTGACCCATGCGATGCATGGCGTCAAGATCAAGCGCAGTGCCTGATTGGATAGCGGGATGCTTGGGATTCGCCGATCTTCGAATATGGGCAGGCTGATTTTGATCCTGGCCGGGCTGATGCTGTGCCTAGCGTCGGCTCGTGCGTCGCCCGAAGAAAAGCGACGCTTGGTGCTCGGGACGGCAACATCGTTCGCGACGTTCGATCCGCACGTTATCGATGACCCCGCGCAAAACCTGATCCGGCTGAACTTTTATGACGGTCTCACCCGTTGGGCCGGATCGCCGCCGCGGCTTCAGCTTTGGCTGGCCGAGCGCCATGACATCTCGCCCGACGGACAGGTGCACACCTTCGCTTTGCGCCCCAACGCCCGCTTCCATGACGGCACCCCGGTCCGTGCGATCGACGTTGTCTACTCGATGGAGCGCCTGCTCGCCCTCAAGCTCGGGCCATATCGACTGTTCTCCGACGTGATAGCGCCGGGCGGCGCGCGCGCCATCAACGAGCGGACTGTCGCTTTCAATCTCGTCCGTCCGATGCGTGGTTTCGATACGCTCTTGCCGGAGCTGGCGATCGTCAACCGTGCCCTGGTGTCGACGAACGAGAAGAACAATGACTGGGGCCAGGAATGGCTTCAGCGCAATAGCGCTGGTTCGGGTTCCTACATTCCCTTCCGCCGCGACCGCGAGGGCGCGTTCCTCGCCTCGCGCTTCCAAGAGCATTTCATTGCCGATTGGGGGCCCAACGCTATCGATGAATTCGAAGTCCACCCGTTGGCGGATCCTGCAGAACGCGTGGCGGCATTGCTGAGTGGCAAACTCAACGGCATCGTCGGGCACATGACTGTCCAACAACTCGACGAGGTTCGTGGCGCCGCCGGTTTCCATGTCGTGGAGCAGCCCACCCTACGCCTCGTGCGTGGTGTGCTTCACAACAAGCGCAATCCGACCGCCAATATCGACTTCCGCCGGGCGCTGGCGCATGTCTTCGACTACGACGGCCTGACACGCGGGCTGCTGTCCGGCACCATGGTGCGGAACGGTTCCCCGCCGCAGCTATGATTTCGATATCGCGCGAGCCCGAGAGTACCTCGCACGCGTTCCGGATCCGATCCCGGAGCTGACGATTGGCGCCATTGCCGGCCAGGCCCATGCCGAAATGGCAGCGGCGATGCTGAAGCGCGGGCTCGACGAACTCGGGATCAAATCACGAATCGTCGCGGAGCCGGCCGATGCAATCTTCGCGCGCTCCCACGACGAACGGCAGATGTTCGACGTGCTGTTCATGGTCGAAACCCGGCTGCCGCCGGATCCGGATCCGTGGATCGGCGCGCGTTACAACTGCGCCGATGGCGGGCGCACCAACTACAGTTGGTACTGCCGGGAGGCGATCGATACGCTCATCGCCGAAGCGCGACGCAGCAACGATCCGGCAGCGCGTTGGAAGAATTTCACCGCCGCTGCGACCCTCATCGAGGCGGATGCCGTCGACCTCTGGATCGGGACCGCCGTTCGGCTCGGGGTGTTCGGCAACGGCGTTACGGGCCTAGCCTTCAGCCCGCTCAGCGAAGCGCTGGACCTCCGCTGGGGGTCGATGGATCGCCGGATGGCGCAATAGCAGCCGGAACGATGGTCCGTGACCGGCCCTTCGGCCTCTTTTCCGCAGCCGGTCACTGCGGCGACGGCTCAAATCGTAGCGTTAACGGCGAAAAAACCGGATTCTCGTTCGCAACCCCACGCGAACTCTTGAAGTCGCTATAAATTCAGGCCATATGCATTAAACGCATAGCTGAAAGGCTGGCGGAACGCGTGCGGAAGGCCACTCCATGACTACTCCCCGTCACTCCAAGGTCATCATCCTCGGCTCCGGCCCGGCAGGTTACACCGCGGCGATCTACGCCGCCCGGGCCATGCTGAAACCGCTGATCATCCAGGGCATCCAGCCCGGCGGCCAGCTCACCATCACCACCGATGTGGAGAACTATCCCGGGTTTGCCAAGGTCATCCAGGGACCCTGGCTGATGGATGAAATGCAGGCGCAGGCCGAGCATGTCGGCACCGAAGTGGTTATGGACCATGTGGTGAAGGTCACGCTCAACCGGCGCCCATTCCTGCTCGAGTGCGATTCGGGCGACAGCTACACCTGTGACTCCCTCATCATCTGCACCGGCGCGCAGGCCCGCTGGCTCGAAATGCCGAGCGAGCAGTCATTCAAGGGCCACGGCGTCTCCGCCTGCGCAACCTGCGACGGGTTCTTCTATCGCGACAAGGAAGTCATCGTCGTCGGCGGCGGCAATACCGCGGTGGAGGAGGCAATCTTCCTCACCAATTTCGCCCGCAAGGTGACTGTCGTCCACCGGCGTGACAGCTTCCGCGCCGAACGGATCCTCCAGGACCGCCTCTTCAAGAACCCCAAGGTCGAGGTGGTCTGGGATACGGCGATCGAAGAGATTACGGGTACTGCAGATCCCAAGAGCGTCACGGGCGTGCGCCTGCGCAACGTCAAGACGGGTGCGATCGAGACGCGGGCCGTCGATGGCGTGTTCATTGCAATCGGCCACGCGCCGGCAACCGAATTGTTCGTCGGCCAGCTACCGATGACCAAGGGCAACTACCTCATCACGAAGCCGGACTCGACCGCCACCGACATCCCCGGCGTATTTGCCGCAGGCGACGTCAAGGATGAGACATTTCGGCAGGCAGTCACGGCGGCAGGCATGGGTTGCATGGCAGCCCTTGAAGCCGAACGCTACCTCGCCCACGCCGGCGAGCATCTCGCAGCCGCGCAATAGCAAGAGAGGTTGGTCGGGTGACCGGGCACATGGACTGGGACAAGTTGCGTATCTTCCACTCGGCCGCCGAGGCCGGCAGCTTCACGCACGCTGGCGAAAGCCTGCGCATGAGCCAATCGGCGGTAAGCCGGCAGGTCTCGGCGCTCGAGAAGGAGCTGGGTGTTTCGCTCTTTCATCGCCACGCTCGTGGCCTCGTGCTGACCGAGCAGGGCGAGATGCTGTTCCGCACCGCCAGCGAGGTGATGAACAAGCTCCAGACGGCCGAGTCGCTGCTATCGGATTCGACGACCAAGCCGGCGGGCGATCTGCGGGTCACCGCGACGGTCGGCCTCGGCTCGGTGTGGATCACCCAGCGCCTGCGCGAATTTCTGGAACTCTACCCAGACATCCGGGTCGAGCTGATCCTGAACGATGAGCCCGTCGACCTATCGATGCGGATCGCTGACGTCGCGATCTGGGCGCGCGAGCCGTCTCAGGGCGACCTGATCCGCCGGCCGCTGTTTACCATGCAGACGCACTGTTACGCCTCGAGCCAGTACATCCGCAAGTTCGGCACCCCCCAGACCGTGGCCGACCTCGATCGCCACCGCATCGTGTCGTTCGTCGGCAATCCCGCGCCGCATCTCTCCCATATCAACATGCTCGAATCGATCGGGCGGGAAGGCCGTGCTCCTCGGATTCCGGCGATGCGTGCGAGCGCGATTCTGGCCCTCAAGTACGCCATTCGCTCGGGCATTGGCATCGGAATGATCCCGGACTACCTCACCCAGGAAGAAACCGATCTGGTGCCGGTGTTGCCAGAGCTCGAACTGCCCAAGCTGCCTGTCTACTTCGTCTATCCGGAAGAACTGAAAACCGCCAAAAAAGTCCAGGTTTTCCGTGACTTCATGGTGGCCAAGGGCCGCCAGTGGAAGTTCTGAAAACTGGTTTACAGAGGGTTTTCCGAAGCCATGCGAAATGCGCATGGCACTCTTCTCACGGCCTACATTGTGCAGGGACGAGGGAGCCTACATATACCTCTCAGCTGTGACGGACAGCTACTGAAGGCAGTTCCCTCCCTTTGACGCCTTCAAGCCGTGTCGCTTGCGATGCGGACCAAACTTCAGCCGGGCCTCGTGCCCGGCTTTTCTTTTTTCTGCGCGAGTATTCCGCACATCCACCACTCAGGATTGCATTCGCTCGCGCGCGCACGGTCGACACGGGCCGAACCGGTACCTATCGACCGCAAACCTGAAATGGCTATTCAGGTCGCCAGCACGTGCTGGTGGGAAACTTCGAGGTTGAGGGCGGCATCGAGCAGGGCTCGCGTGTAGGCCTCGCGGGGTTGCTCGAAGATGCTCTTCGTCGGCCCCTCCTCGACCACAACACCGTTGCGCAGCACGACCACGTAGTTGCTGAGCGCCCGGACCACGCGGAGATCGTGGCTGATAAACAGATACGAGAGATCGCGGCGGCGCTGAAGGTCGCGCAGGAGGTCGACGATCTGGGCCTGCACGCTCATATCGAGGGCGCTGGTCGGCTCGTCGAGCAGGACGAATTTTGGTGCCAGCACCATGGCGCGAGCAATCGCGATCCGCTGGCGCTGGCCACCGGAAAATTCGTGCGGGAAGCGATCCTGCGCCGAAGGATCGAGTCCGACCTCAACGAGTGCCTGACTGACCCGCTCACGGCGTTCGTCGAAGGTCATCGCGGGGTTCTGGATGATCAGGCCTTCCTCGATGATCTGACTCACCGAGAGGCGCGGCGACAACGACCCATAGGGATCCTGGAACACGATCTGCATCTCGCGACGCAGAGGACGCATCTGCTGCGTCGAATGCTGATCGATGCGTGATCCGAGATAGAGGATCGGTCCCTGCGACGACACGAGCCGCAGGATCGCGAGGCCAAGCGTCGTCTTGCCCGATCCGGATTCGCCAACGACGCCGATCGTCTCGCCGGCCCGCAGGCGCAGCGAAACGCCATCGACCGCACGGACATGATCCACCGTCCGGCGCAACAGCCCACGCTTGATCGGGAACCACACTTTCAGATTGTCGGTCTCGACGACGATCGGGCCGGATGGATTGCCGGCCGGCGGCTCCCCCTTGGGTTCGGCGGCGATCAGGTGGCGGGTGTAGCTGTGCTGGGGCGCCGAGAAGATCTGCTCGACTGCGCCTCGCTCGACGATCTCGCCGGCATTCATCACGTAGACGCGGTCCGCCATCTTCCGCACGATGCCAAGGTCGTGCGTGATCAGCAGCATCGCCATGCCGAACTCGCGCTGCAGGTTCTTCAGCAGCTCGAGGATCTGCGCCTGGATCGTCACGTCGAGGGCGGTTGTCGGCTCGTCGGCGATCAGCAGATCGGGTTCGTTGGCAAGGGCCATCGCGATCATCACGCGCTGGCGCTGACCGCCGGAAAGTTGGTGAGGGTACGCGCCGAGCCGCTTCTCCGGCTCGCGGATGCCCACCTTGTGCAGCAGGTCGAGCACGCGTGAATGCGCTTCGGCTTCGGTGAGCCCCTTGTGCAGGCGCAGGATCTCGCCGACCTGCTGCTCGATCGTGTGCAGCGGATTGAGCGACGTCATCGGCTCCTGGAAGATGATCGAGATCCGGCCGCCGCGAATGTCGCGCATCACCCGGTCGGGTGACTTGAGCAGATCCTTGCCTTCGAAGAAAATCTCGCCCGTCGGGTGGTGCGCGGCGGGATACGGCAGCAGTCGCATGATCGACAGCGCCGAGACGCTTTTGCCGGAGCCGGATTCACCGACCAGCGCCACGGTCTCGCCCTTGCCGATCGCAAAATCGATGCCCTTGACCGCCACATGCTGCGTGTTGCCCGAGCGGAATTCCACCGACAGGTTGCGTACGAGAACCAGCGTCTGCGGCGCGGCCGACGTCGGGGCGGTCATCGGAACGTCTTCCGCGGATCGAGGGCATCGCGCACGGCCTCACCGATGAAGATCAGCAGCGACAGGGTGATCGCGATCGAGAAGAAGCCGGTGAGGCCGAGCCACGGCGCCTGCAAGTTGGCTTTGCCCTGCGACAGCAATTCGCCGAGCGATGGCGAACCCGGTGGAAGACCGAGCCCGAGAAAATCGAGCGCGGTGAGCGCGGTGATCGAACCCGACAGCTTGAACGGCAGGAACGTCAGCGTCGCCACCATCGCATTCGGCAGGAGATGCTTGAACATGATCTTCGCGTTGGACAGCCCAAGCGCGCGCGCCGCGGTGATGTATTCGAAATTACGCCCGCGCAGGAACTCGGCACGGACGACGCCAACGAGATAGACCCAGTGGAACAGAAGCAGGATGAACAGCAGCGTCCAGAACCCCGGAACCAGCACCGCCGAGATGATGATCAGCACGTAGAGCGAGGGTATCGACGACCAGATTTCCAGGATGCGCTGGAAAATGAGGTCGACAGCGCCACCAAAGTACCCCTGCGAGGCACCCGCCGTGACGCCGATGACGGCCGAGAGAATGGTGAGGATCAGCCCGAACAGTACGGAGATCCTGAACCCATAGATGACGCGGGCGACGACATCGCGGCCCTGGTCGTCAGTACCGAGCCAGTTGCGGTTGCCGATCGCGAGGAAGCGGGCGAGCTGATCGGGATCGGCCTCGCACAGCGCCGCTTTTGTCGCCCATGGCGGCGGCGCCGGATAGCCGAGGCAGCGATCCTCGGGCCCTTTGACGCGCGGGTAGTCTTTGTTGATCGAGTTGTACGAGTAGCGGATCGGCGGCCAAAGCATCCAGCCGTTTTTCTGGATCTCGTCGAGGATCACGGGATCCTTGTAATCGGTCACCGCGAGAAAACCGCCGAACTTCTCCTCCGGGTAATCGACGAGGATCGGCATCAGGATCTCGCCCTTGTACTTCACCAGGATCGGCCGGTCGTTGGCGATCACTTCGGCGAACAGGCTCCCGACAAACAAGCCGAGGAAGATCCACAGCGCCCAGTAGCCGCGGCGGTTGGACTTGAAGTTGCGCCAGCGGCGCTCGTTGATCGGCGAGAGATGGAACCCGAAGCGACGGCGGCGCTCGCCCTCAGGATGGGGCGCGGGTGGCGGACCGACAGCATCCGTCGCTTCCATGATCGGCGGCGCGAATTCCGGCGCCACGGGCTGCACATCCACCATCCGCTCGATCGTTTCGTCTCGCCGGGCGTCCACGCGCTCAGACCTCCCGTGATTCGAAATCGATCCGTGGATCGACCAGCGTGTAGACGAAATCGGAGACCAGATTCACGACCAGTCCGAGCAGCGCGAAGATGAAGAGCGTTGCAAACACGACCGGATAGTCGCGGTTGATGATCGATTCAAAACTCAGGAGGCCGAGGCCATCGAGCGAAAAGATCGTCTCGATGAGCAGCGCGCCGCTGAAGAACGCACCGATGAAGGCGCCGGGAAAGCCGGCGATGATCAGGAGCATCGCGTTGCGGAAGACGTGGCCGTAAAGCACCTGGCGCTCGTCCAGCCCTTTGGCGCGCGCGGTCATCACGTACTGCTTGCGGATCTCGTCGAGGAACGAGTTCTTGGTCAGGAACGCCATCGTCGTGAAGGCGCCTAACGCCAGCGCGATCAGCGGCAGCACGAGATGCCAGAAATAGTCGAAGACCTTGCCCCACAACGACATCTGACTGAAGTTGTCCGAGGTAAGCCCGCGCGAGGGAAACCACTGCACGAAGGAGCCGCCGGCGAACAGGATCAGCAGGAGAACCGCGACCAGAAATCCCGGGATCGCGTAACCGATCACAAGGAAACCCGATGTCCAGGTGTCGAACGGCTCACCATCGCGCACGGCCTTGCGGATGCCGAGCGGGATCGAAATGAGGTACGTGAGTAGCATCATCCAAATGCCGAGGGAGATCGAGACCGGCAGCTTCTCCTTGATCAGCGAGATCACGCTGACGTCACGGAAATAACTCTTGCCGAAATCGAAGGTGAGGTAGTTCTTCATCATCAGGAAAAAGCGCTCGTGCGCCGGCTTGTCGAAGCCGAACTGCTTCTCGAGCTGCTTGATGAATTCGGGGTCCAGGCCCTGACCACCACGATAGCGTGACGAGCCGCCGTCCGCCGATCCCCCGCCGGGCTGTGCCGCGCCGCCACCCTGCAACCCGTCGCCGCCGCTGCCGCCGATCCGCGACGTGGCGCCGGCGTCGGTGCCGGTGAGTTGCGCGATCACCCGCTCGACCGGTCCACCCGGCGCGAACTGGATGATCGTAAAGCTGATCAGCATGATCCCGAACAGCGTCGGGATCATCAGCAGGATGCGCTTCAAGAGGTAGGCGCCCATCGGGTGCGGATGCTTTCTTGCGTTCGAGACTTAGTTCGATCCGAGCTTTGCCGCCTTGGCAGCGTCGAACCACCAAGTATCCGGCACGCCGCGACTATACTTGGGTTTCGTCTCCGGGAACGAGAATTTGTCCCAGTAGGCGATGTGATGGGCCGCCTTGTACCACTGCGGAACCCAATAGTGGCCGGCGCGCAGAACGCGGTCGATAGCTCGCGTCGCGGTCACGAGTTCCGCCCGGCTCTTGGCATCGACGACTTTTTCGATCAGCGCATCGATGACCGGATCCTTGATGCCCGCGAGATTGGGGCTGCCGTCCATAGTGGCCGTTTCGCTGCCCCAGTAGTTGCGCATCTCGATTCCGGGCGTCAGGCGCAGGACGAAGCGCTGCGTCACCACATCGAAGTCGAAGGATTTGACGCGCCGCTGGTACTGCGCGCTGTCGACGAGCCGCATCGTCGCGGCGACACCGATGGCCTGCAGGTTCTTGACGTAGGGCGCGATGATGCGCTCGAAGCTGCCCTCATACATCAGGAACTCGATCTCGAGCGCGTCGCCGGAAGGGCAGACGCGCACTCTATCCTTGATCTTGCAGCCCGCCTCATCGAGCAATCTCGCCGCCTCGCGCAACAGCTTGCGATCGGTGCCCGACCCATCGGAGACCGGCGAGACGTACGGCGCCTCGAAAACAGCGGCAGGCAATTTGGCGCGGAACGGCTCGAGCAGCGCCAGCTCCTCCGGGGACGGCTTACCCGTCGCCATCATGTCCGAGTTCTCGAAGTAGCTATTGGTGCGCTTGTACAGACCATAGAACAGGTTCTTGTTGGCGAACTCGTAGTCGAACGCGTAGTCGAGCGCCTTGCGCACGCGCGGATCGGAGAACTTGCCGCGCCGCGTATTGAAGAAGAAACCCTGCGCACCGGACGGATTGGCATCGGGCAACGTGAGACGCTTGATCCGCCCGTCCTTCACCGCCGCGACTTCATAGCCCGTCGCCCAGTCGCGCGCGGTGTACTCCTCGCGGAAGTCATAGGTTCGCGACTTCAAGCCTTCGAGCGCCGCCGTGCGATCCCGATAGTACTCGAAGCGGATCTCATCGAAATTGTTCTGGCCGCGATTGACCGGAAGGTCCTTGGCCCAATAGTCGTCACGCCGCTTGTAGGTGATCTGGCTCGGAACCCTGAAGTCGGCGATCCGGTACGCGCCCGAGCCGAGTGGCGGTTCAAGGGTCGTCTGCTCAAAATCCTGTTTCGAATAGTATGCCTTCGACAACACCGCCAAGCCTGCAACGGCCGTCGGCAGGTCGCGCACGAGCGTTCCCTGGAAGGTGTAGCGCACGGTTTGCGGATCCAGCGCTTCGGCCTTGACGACGTCTCGCAGCGTTATCCTGTACGCAGGCGCGCCTTTGGCCTTCAAAGTGTCGAACGAGAACACGACATCGTCGGCCGTGATCGGCGATCCGTCGGAGAACTTTGCCTCGGATCGCAGGCGAAACGTCACCGACATCCGATCTGGCGCGACCGCAACTTCCTTGGCCACGAGACCGTACATCGAATCCGGCTCATCGGCGGCACGCGCCATCAGCGAGTCGAACAGCATCGAGACGCCAGTCGCCGGGTCGCCTTTGAGAATGAACGGATTGAAGCTGTCGAAGGAATTGAGCGGCCCGCCGTAGGTCGAAAACCGCCCCCCCTTCGGCGCGTCGGGGTTCACATAATCGAAGTGCTTGAAGTCGGCTGGATACTTCAAGTCGCCGAACGTCGAAAGACCGTGGCGGAACTCTTGTGCGACCGTCGGCATCGACGAGGCGAGCAGCATGAAACCGCCAATGGTCGCGGCCAAGCCCCTGCAGCAAAGCAAGCGCGTCATTTCTCTCGTCCTCTTCCCGAACGGTCCGATCATTCTTTCATCCCTTACCGCCGCGCCGCCGCGAGCCTGTCCGCGGCGACGCCGTCGTGCCACCATACCTGCAGGAAGCGTGACGTCGACCGGGCGTGCCGCGGCATCTTCCGCGGCCCTCGGTACATGTCCCACATGGCAACGCGTTCCTTTGGAACATACCACTGCGGAACCAGGTAATAGTTCCACAACAAGACCCGGTCGAGGGCGCGTGACGCGGCGACAAGCTCCGGTCGGTCCTTGGCGAAAATCAACTTCTCGATCACCTTGTCGACCGCCGCATCCTTGATGCCGATGAGGTTGCGGCTGCCCTCTCGGCCAGCCGCGTGCGATCCCCAAAAATCGCGCTGCTCATTGCCGGGAGTCAGCGACTGCGGATAGACCGCCACCACGATATCGAAGTCAAAGGTGTTGAGACGGCGGCTATACTGCGCGCTGTCGACGACGCGCACCGTCGCCTTCATTCCCAGGCGACTGAGTTCACCGATATAGGGCTGAATTATCCGCTCGAATTCCGGCGACACGATCAAAAACTCGACCGTGAATGGTTCACCCTGATGGTTGCGCAGCGCGCCATTGTGCTGCTTCCACCCTGCAGCGGTCAGGAGTCGGGACGCTTCGGCCATATGCCGCCGTGCCTGATCAGGCCCAGTGTTCACCGGGTTCGCATAGATACTCGAAAAAACTTCAGTCGGCACTTCGTCGCGCACGCCTTCGAGAATCTCAAGTTCGCGACCTGTCGGAAGCCCCGTTGCCTTGAGTTCCGAATTCTCGAAATAGCTGCCGGTGCGCTTGTACTGATCGAACAGAATATTCTTGGACGCCCACTCGAAATCGAACGCGAGATTGAAGGCGCGCCGCACGCGCCAGTCCTGGAACTGCGGACGGCGAAGATTGAAGGCGAAGCCCTGCATCGGCGTGATGAGATTGTTCTCCCATTCCTCACGCTTCACGAGACCACGCCGCAGGGCGTCGAAGTCGTAGGCCGTGGCCCAGTTCTTGGCGCTCGATTCTGGCCAGAAATCGAGATGTCCCGCCTTGAACGCCTCGAACGCTGGTGTCGAGTCACGAAAGTATTCGAACCGCACCTCGTCGAAGTTCCACTGCCCGCGATTGACCGGAAGATCGCGTGCCCACCAGTCGTCGACACGCTCATAGGCAATCGAGCGCCCCATATCGACGTGCTTGATGCGATACGGTCCCGAGCCAAGTGGAAGCTCGATCGTGCCCTTGCCGATATCACGCGGCTCGCCATTGGCGCCGGTACCTTGCCAATAGTGCCGGGGCAGAACCGGCAGGTTCGCGACGATCTGCGGCAATTCGCGGTTGCCCTTCACGGCGAACTTGAACGTCACCGTTCTCGGACCGGTGACTTCCGCCCCCTGGACATCCCTGAGATGGATCTGGAAGCGCGGGCTCGTCGCCTTCAGTGCGTCGACGGAAAAGACGACGTCGGCCGGCGTGATCGGGCGTCCGTCATGAAAGCGCGCCTCGGGCCGGATCGAGAATGTCGCCGAGCTGAAATCCGGCGCATAGGTCACCCATTCCGCGACCAGTCCGTAGTCGGTCGACGGCTCGTCCAGGCTCGCCGCCATCAGTCGATCGTAGATGACATCGATCCAAACCGCCGGGAGGCCCTTCAACGCATAGGGGTTCAATGAATCGAACGTGCCATTGGCCCGGATGCGGACGCGCCCACCCTTTGGCGCCTGGGGATCGACCCAATCGAAATGTTTGAAGTCCGGTCCATAAGCCGGCTCACCGATCGCCGACAGCGCATGGCGGCGTGACGCTTCCGGATCGGCCACGGCAGCGATCGGCGCAAGCGTCGCTGCGCAGGCGATCGCTCCCGCGCCAGCAAGCCAAATGCCTCGCCAACGAGTCGTATGCGGTTTCACTCGATTTGCGCCCGTCACGGTGCCTTCACTCCGCTTACCGCTTCCGGCTTGATCCACCACGACACCAGCCACGCTGGATCCTGTGACGGCCAGCGCGCCGGCCGCCCCATGCGGCTCGACGCCACGATCCAATTGTCGGAGTTGTACCACTGCGGCACGATCGTATGGCTCCACATCAACACGCGATCGAGCGCGCGGGCGGAGGAGACCACCTGTGCCCGATCGGCGGCGTAGATCACTTCCTCGATCAACGCGTCGACCGCCGGGCTCTTGATGCCAATGCGATTGCTGCTCGCCGGACGATCCGCCGCTGCAGAGCCGAAGTTCTCGCGAAGTTCGTTTCCGGGTGCGAGATTTTGCGGATAGACGTCGCTGATCATCTCGAAATCGTAGGTCTTTGTGCGCTCGACGAACTGCGTGGCATCGACGACGCGAATGTCGAGACGAATGCCGATCTTTGCGAGCGCCCGCTGATAAGGCAGCACGATCCGATCGAATGAAGTGTCATTGTTGAGGAATTCGACGGTCATCGCTTCGCCGGTCTTCTCGTGACGCAGCACGCCGTTCGTGACTTTCCACCCGGCCTCACCAAGCAGCCGCAACGCTTCACGAAGGTTGTCGCGCTGCTGCGCCGGCGTTGCATTGACGGGGCTCCTGTAGGGTTGACCAAAAACCTCGGCCGGCACCTCGGCGCGCCACTTTTCCAGCAGTTCGAGTTCGCGGCCAACAGGCAGCCCGCGCGGCGCGAGTTCCGAGTTGTCGAAGTAGCTGTTGACGCGCGTGTAGAGGCCGTAGAACAGGCTCGTGTTGGCGCTCTCGAAATCGTAGGCGAGTGCGAACGCGCGGCGGACACGCGGGTCGGCGAATTTCGGCCGTCGGGTGTTGAGCACGAAGCCCTGCATCTGCGCGACCGCACCTGACTTGTGCACGAGTTTGACGAGACGGCCGTCCTTTACGCGCGGAATATCGTACTGGGTCGCCCAGCGCTTCGAGACGTTCTCGGGATGGACGTCCACTTCTCCAGCCTTCACCGCTTCGAATTCGGGAACATCGTCCCGATACATGGTGACGCGGATCTCGTCGAAATTATATTGGCCGCGCCGCACCGGCAGGTTGCCCGCCCAGTAATCCTTGACCCGCTCGTACGTGATGGATCGACCGGTATCGACCGACTTGATCCGGTAGGGACCGGAGCCGAGCGGCGGCTCCAGCGTCGTGCGCAGGAGATCGCGCGGCTCGCCGTCCGCACCTTTGGCGGTCCAATAATGACGCGGCAGAACCGGCAAGACGCCAACCGCGAGCGGCAGATCGCGGCTCCCGGCGCGCGCGAAACGGACGTCGCGCAGGTAGATCGCCATCGAGGGCCAGACGCGCTTCTGTTCGACGAGTGAGAAGATCACATCCTCGGGCGTGATCGGCGTGCCGTCGTGGAAACGGGCTTCAGCGCGCAATCCGAAGGTCGCGGACGACACATCGGGTGGTGTCGACACCCACTCGGCGACAAGACCGTAGGAAGTCGCCGGTTCGTCGGGATTGGAGGCCATCAACGTGTCGTTGATGAGCGACAGATAGGGCGCCTCGATACCGCGATATGTATGGCGATTCAGGCTGTCGAATTTGCCGGTACCCGCGAGCCGAAGTGTCCCGCCCTTGGGGGCCGTGGGATTGACCCAATCGAAGTGGGTAAAGTCCGGCCCCTGTTTGGCGGGTCCGATGGTGGAGATCGCGTGACGGCGGATCGGCGCTTCAGCCGCGACAGCCGGGGCGGCGCCGAAGCCTGCCAGCGTTGCCGCTACCGCGGACGCCGCGAGCACGTGGACAACGACGCCTCTCGGTGTCGCGATCACGGGATAGAGCCCCATTCACCACGCCTCATTCTGCTTGGCCCGCTGTCGCGCGCGACCGTCGCCCAGTACGCGTTTGCGCACAGTACACATTGAACCACGAGGATGGGAAACCCGTGACAGCATGCCAAGTTAACAATCGTCCATCCGTCGCAGCCGGATGAACGAAAAGCTGTCATTGGGAAAGCGAATGGCGAA
>LNEA01000359.1 GCA_001464855.1 Rhizobiales bacterium Ga0077530 | reverse complement strand
CCGCCGACCATCACCGTCAACACGCCGTTCTGCGCGCCCGCCGAGCCACCCGACACTGGCGCATCCAAAAAGCCGAATCCGCGCTCCTTGGCTGCGTCGTAGAGTTCGCGGGCAATGTTCGCCGATGCCGTCGTGTTATCGATGAAGACCGCACCCTTGCGAACGGCCTCGAAGGCGCCGCCCTCGCCGAGCGTGACCGCGCGCAGGTCATCGTCGTTGCCGACGCAGCAGAAAACGAAATCGGCGTCCTTGGCGGCTTCGGCAGGCGTCGCCGCAGTCTTGCCAGCGCCGTACTCCTTGACCCAGGCAGCGGCTTTGGCGGCATTGCGGTTGTACACCGTCAGCTCGTGGCCACCCTTCTTCAGAAGGTGGCCCGCCATCGGATAGCCCATCACGCCGAGACCAATAAACGCTACCTTCGCCATCATCGGGTGCGGTTGTAGCGGATGGAGCCGGCGTTGTCAGGTAGCGATGTCCACGCCTATGACTGCCCGAGCGGCAGCACCATCGTCCGTCTGGCGTCGAGATCGTAGGCGCACACAGCCGTCGTCCGCGCATTCCCCGGCGTCACGAACAGAAACGGCGTCCGATAGCGCTCGCCCCAGCGCGCATGATCGATCTGCCAGACCGAAACATCGGCGCTCGGGTTGCCGACGCCGAACCACACCTGCGCCGGGTTGGCCCACGCCGCACGGTCGGCAAGGCCCGCCGCTGTCGCATCGCGCTGGCACGCCGCCACCGCCTGCTCCTTGAACGTGCTGACCAGAACCTCCGCCGTCGACGTGCGATAGAGGTACTCCTGGTAGCCGACCTTGGCACCGGCGAGCAGGATCAGAACGACGGCAATGAACCTCATGGCGCGCGGGCCCCTCCGTCTCGCGGCACGACGCGCCGATGACGGCGACTGCAGAGTCGGCGCCCAGGGTAAACAAAAGGTTTCTTTTTGGTGCCGCGATCTTGACAAGCGCGGGACGGACAAGCCCGCTGTTCCACCACAACCGTTCCCGAACTAAGCTCACCAATCACAATCATCAAAACACGCGTCACCAGGGAGAGACCACATGACCGGGCGCTTGAGCGGCAAGACGGCTTTCTGCACGGCGTCGGGTGCGGGCATCGGACGGGCGACGGCCGTCGCGTTCGCGCGCGAGGGCGCACACGTCATCGCGACCGACATCGACACGGCGGCGCTAGAGACGCTGAAGCGCGAGGGCATCGCCGCGACCTACAAACTCGACGTGCGCGATACGGCCGCCGTCAGCGCGCTCGCCAAAGACATCGGCGCCGTCGACATCCTGTTCAACGCGGCGGGGTTCGTCGCAGCGGGGAGCGTCCTCGAGTGCACCGAGGGTGACTGGGACTTCTCGTTTGACCTCAACGTCAAGTCGATGCACCGCACGATCTCATCGTTCCTGCCTTTGATGCTGGCCAAGGGCGGCGGCTCGATCGTCAACATCGCGTCGGCAGCCGGCGCACCGCGCGGCGTCATCAATCGCTATGCCTACGGCGCCACCAAAGCCGCCGTCATCGGGTTGACGAAATCGGTCGCGGCGGACTTCATCCGCAAGGGCATCCGCTGCAATGCGATCTGCCCCGGGACGGTACAGTCGCCCTCGCTCGACGCGCGGATCGCCGCGCAGTCGCAGGTACTCGGCAAATCGCAGGACGAGGTGCGCCAGATGTTCGTCGACCGCCAGCCGATGGGGCGGCTCGGCACCGCGGAAGAGATCGCGTCGATCGCCATCTACCTCGCCAGCGACGAGGCCGCCTTCAC
>LNEA01000358.1 GCA_001464855.1 Rhizobiales bacterium Ga0077530 | reverse complement strand
GATGAGCAGCAGCAGCGCCTGGCGGATCGGTTGAGGGACGTCTGTGGCCGCATCGCCATATCCGGCAACGATGTCGATCTCGATGCCGTTGGCGATGACTCCGGCGGCGGGCACAGCGCCGTTGCCGCGCCAGACGAGGCGGGCGGGATTGGCGTGACCGTCGACCACGAAGTCGCCGACATCGAGCGTGCGGCTTGAAGCATCGTCATCGTGGAGCGTGACCGCAGTCAGCGACTGGATCGGACGGAGCGGCAGGATGAGCACGCGTGAGGGCGGCCAGGCGTCGCGTTGATGGCGCCATGACTGCGTGATGAGCGCAAGGCCATGATGAGACTTTGGATCAGCGAATCCTCGCCGCTGGCATCGACGCGCAAATGCGCTTTGGCCTCGGCGAGCGTGATCGGCTCGACGGTAGGCCCGCTGAGGAGAATGTTGGCCATGGCACCTCGCGTTGAAGGGTGAAGCGGTGAAGAAAAGTGCGCGGGCGGCATCGGAAGTGGGGCACCGACGCCGCCCGCGCGCACCCCGGATGATCTGATAGTCCGTCGATCGGCACGGCGCAGGGGAGGAGACTGCGCGGTGACCAAGCAGGCAGAGTCAGGCCGGGGCGTGCGATTTCGCCGGCCGACGCGAGGCGCCTGCATTTATCGACAGCGGCGTGCGGTCCGGACCGGAGGGGGCCGGTCCGGTCGCGCCGGATCATCCGAGGCGAAGGGGACTTTTGGTTTTGGAGTCTGATTCACGCTCTCGATGTGCGCGATGGCGCGCACATCTCGAACGATCAGGCTTCAGGCGATCAATCCGCGAACTGCAGCAACTTGATCGCGTCGAAGTCCTGGACGCCGCCGCCGACACGCTTGGTCGTGTAGAAGAGCACGTAAGGTTTCGACGAGTAGGGATCGCGCAGAATACGGATGCCGACGCGGTCGACGATGAGATAGCCGCGGCGGAAGTCACCGAAGGCAATGGCGTAGGCGTCGGCAGCGACGTCCGGCATGTCTTCGGACTCGCTGACCGGGAAGCCCATCAGCGACGGAGATTCGCCGGGGCTGATCGCGGGGTGCCAGAGGTAATGGCCATCCTCGTCCTTGAGTTTGCGGACGATGGCCTGCGTCGAACGGTTCATGACGAAGCGGGCGTTGGCGCGGTAGCCGGCCTTGAGCGTGTAGACGAAGTCGATCAGCTTGTCGCCGGGGTTGGTCGAGGGGAAAGCGGCGTCGACGCCGGTCTTGATCGCGCCGATGTTGCCCCACGTCCAGCTCGCGTTCGCGACCTTGGTGTAGTGCATGAAGCCGGTCGGCATATTGGTGCCGGTGCCGATGACGAAGGCGGTGCCTTCCTGTTCGGCGAAGGCGGAGCGGACTTCTTCGGCAATCCACTGGTCGATGTCGACAGCGGAGTCATCGAGTAGCGCGCCGGTAGCGGCGGGCATGGCGTAGAGCTCGGTCGTCGGGAATGAGAGTTCGGCGAGCGTTGGCGACGTCGTCTCCGGTCGCGCGGCAGTGCCACCGACCCAGCCGGTGCCGGCGCCGGCAGTGGAAAACGGCTTCTTGTAGACCGAGCCGGAGACCTGGCGGACGCTGGCGATGGCGCGGATTGGCGAGATTTCCTTCAGCGCCATGTTGACCGACGCTTCGGTTTCAACCGGCACAAGGTAGCCACCGTCCGGACCCGAGCCGACGGAGAGCGCCTTGCCTTCAAGGTCGAGAAGGCCGGTCGCCTCGCCCTTGCGGATGTAGCCGTCGAAGGCGGCTTTGTGTTCGCGGGCGTGATGGCTGCGTGGTGCGCCTGAGCCGAGCTGCGGGCGGGCAGCCTTGAGGGTCATCTCATCGATGCGGCGCTTGTGGTCGTCGAGCGCGCGGTCGAGACGGTCGAGCTTGTCGGTCGTGAGCGGGTCGGCCGCGCCACGCGTCTCGACTTCGGCGATGCGGCGATCGTTCTCTTCCTTGTAGGTCTCGAAGGCGCGGAGCAGGTCGTCGAGGGCGAAGCCGAGATCGGCCGACGCTTTGATTTCAGGTGCGGACGCGGAAGTCATGGAGCTGTTGATCCTTTTGAGTCAGGCATGGAGCGGAGATAGGCGGCGACGGCAGCGCAGCGTTCCGCGAGTCGGGACGCCTCTATCGGATCGGTCGCTGCATCCCGCAGAGCGGCCAGACCCTTGAAGCCGGAGCGGAGCACCGCCCTGGCCTCGGAGCGCGTCAGCCCAGCGTCCTGCGTGAGCCAGCGCTCGAATTCGCGTTCCGATGGCCGGGCGTGCGCGAATGGCCGCGACTTGATCGCAGCGATGCGGGCTTCAGGCAGCAGCGGAAACGTGACGATGGAGATCTCCCAGAGATCTATTTTTTCGATGCGGCGTATGCCGCGATGGCGGTCGCGATGGGCCTTTACGGTGCGGAAGCCGATTGAAAGACCGTCGATGGCGCCGGCGCGCATCAGCGATAGAACCTCGCGAGCACGGGCAACGCTCGGCATCAAGCGACCGCGGACGAAGAGCCCTTTGGCGTCTTCGGCGATGGTCTCCCAGATGCCGATCGGCTCGGCAGGATTGTGCTGGAACAGCATGCGCACGCCGGTGGGACCTCGAGCAGCAATCGAGTCGCGGAATGCGCCGGCCATCACGACATCGCGGCCGAGATCCTCGCGGCCGAATAGCGACGCGTAACCCTCGAAGCCGCCGTCGTCGGCGATGCTTTTCATGTCGAGCGCGGTGAACTTCGCTTCGTGGGGCGTGACGGGAGCGGAGGTGTGCGGCCGAGGTTCGATCACGATGAGCGCTCCGGATGGGTGATCACGTCGCGGCCATCGATCGGGCTGTAGCCGGCGGCGGCACGCTTCTCGTTGAGCGTGAGGAATGTCGACTTGTCGAGGCGCGCCCAAAGCGCTTCGCGTTCGGACGAGAGCGCTTCGACCGCGTCGAA
>LNEA01000357.1 GCA_001464855.1 Rhizobiales bacterium Ga0077530 | reverse complement strand
TCCAACCAATATCCGCGTCGGCGGGAACGCGATCTGGCGCGGCCGCGGCGGCACGGTGCGCAGCAGCCAATAAATCACGGGAAGCGCAGCGAGCGCTCCAAGCAGCCAGGGACTGAGGAAGGCCAGCGCGCCGATGCTCATGCGTGGCCTCCTTGGTCGGCTGACGGAGGCGCCGCGGCGAGCGCGGGCGTGCCCATGCGATAGTTGCCGGCTTGGCCGCCGAGCCGCATGATCAGGCTCAGCAGCAATTCGTAGGGCGGGCGATCGGTGTGGTGGACGAGCAGGGTCCAGCCGAGCCGCCGGGCGATCGCTTCGAGGCCGGCGCGATGGTCGGCGAGGCGCTTGATGTAGTCGCCGCGCATGCTCTCGACACGATCGATGACCCAGTGTTCGCCCGCGACTTCGAGGCCGAGAAATTCAGCGCGACCCTCGTAGGGAAGCGTTTCCTCGGCCGGATCCATGACCTGCACGAGGTGGCCGTTGACGCCGCCGCTCGCCATTTCTTCGAGGCGTTGGCGCAGCTGGTCGAGCGGCTCCAGGAAGTCGCTGATCAGGATGGCGCCCGAGAACCGCGGCAGGCGGATTTTTGGCGGCAGGCTGCTTGTCACGAGGGGTGACGCCAAGTTGGTCAGCAGTGTCTCGGCGAGGAGCGTCGCGGCTTTGCGGCTCGCGGTCGGGCGCCCGAGGCCGAGCAGCGCCACCCGTTCGCCACCGCGCACGAGCAATTCAGCGGCCGCCAGCATAACCACGACCGCGCGCTCGCGCTTCGTCACCGCGGCGAGCGTGCTGCGGAAATTCATGGAGGCCGAGAGATCCGACCAGAGCCATACGGTGTGTGCGGCTTCCCACTCGCGCTCGCGCACGTAGAGCTGGTCGGAACTTGCCGAGCGGCGCCAGTCGATCAGCGTCGCCGCGTCGGCACCCTCGAACTGCCGGAACTGCCAGAAGGTCTCGCCGGGGCCGGCGCGACGGCGACCATGGATGCCGTGCGCTACCGTGCTCGCGATGCGGTTCGCCTCGATCACGAGATCGGGGAGCCGATCGGCAAGCCCGTGCGCCTCGAGTTCGAGACGCCCGACCTCCAGACTGGACGGACCGGCGGGTCCATCCGTCGGGCGTCGCGGAGCGCTACGGTTATCGGCCAACGGATGGCTCCAATACAGGCGTTCGACGCAGACAGGCCAACGCGCGATGCTTACGCGATACTGGCGGCGAGGCGCCCGATCACGGCACCGATCTGACGGCCCTCGGCACGGGCCGCAAAATTGAGTGCCATGCGATGCTTGAGTACGGGTTCGGCCAGGGCCAACACATCGTCCACCGATGGTGCCAGGCGCCCATCGACCAGGGCTTTAGCGCGTACCGCCAGCATCAACGCCTGGCTTGCGCGCGGTCCAGGACCCCAGGCTACGAACTTGTCGGTCTCCGCGTCGGCGCCCGTGCCCGGGCGCGCGGTGCGCACGAGCTGGAGGATGGCTTCGACGACTTTGTCCGGCACCGGGATCTGGCGGACCAGCCGCTGGATGCTCATCAGTTCGGGGCCTGACAGGATCGGCTCGAGGCGGCGCTCCTCGGTGCCGGTCGTCGAGAACAGCATCCGGCGTTCGGCGGCGGTATCGGGATAGTCGACATCGACCTGAAGCAGGAACCGGTCGAGCTGCGCTTCAGGCAGCGGATAGGTGCCTTCCTGCTCCAACGGATTCTGAGTCGCGAGCACGTGGAAAGGCGTGGGCACGTCGTGGCGCTGGCCGGCGACGGTGACGTGGTGCTCCTGCATCGCCTGCAGCAGCGCCGACTGCGTCTTCGGTGAGGCGCGGTTGATCTCGTCCGCCATCAGAAGCTGGGTGAACACCGGCCCGCGGATGAAGCGGAAGCTGCGGCGTCCGCCCTGCGCGTCTTCGAGCACTTCGGCGCCGATGATGTCGGAGGGCATGAGGTCGGGCGTGAACTGGATACGCTTGGCGTCGAGCCCGAGCACCCGCCCGAGCGTCTCGACGAGCAGCGTCTTGGCAAGCCCGGGCACGCCGATCAGCAGGGCGTGGCCACCAGACAAGATCGTCACGAGCGTTTGCTCGATAACCTTGTCCTGGCCGAAGATGACCGAGGCGGTTGCCTCATGAACGCGACGTACCCGCTCACCAGCGGCTTCGACGCGCGCGACGATGTTGTCCTGGGTGTCGATTACTGTTGTCATGGGGGGACTATAAAGCCGTTTTCTAGGGTTGCGAAAGGATGTGGTGGCGAACATGGTCAGAATAAGGAGCAGGGTGCCGTCCAATTAAGCAAGTATGCGGCGGCTTGCGCTGTCCGCTCTCTTCCGCAGGCGTCGGTCGTGGCGGGCGGAACTGCCCCCGATCCGGATCGTTGATCGGTCATGCTGCCAGTCGCGACACGTAATCCGCAAACAAGGTTGTTTCATGGGTCAACACGATACGGAAGGTGATCTGCCGGGAACACGGCCAGATGCCGCAGGTCCGACACTAGGGGGCGCATCCGCGGGCACTCCAGCACTGGCGGGGTTAGAAGCCATGCTCCGCGCCCAGGCGTCGGACCGTCTGCCGCCGGTCGAGAGCTGGAACCCACCGTATTGCGGCGATATCGGCATGAAAATCGGCGTCGACGGGACGTGGTTCTACCAGGGCAGTCCGATCGGCCGAAAGCCGCTCGTCAAGCTGTTTTCGCGCGTGCTGAGGCGCGATCCGGACGGTCGTCACTTTCTTGTGACTCCGGTGGAAAAAGTCGATATCGCCGTCGCCGACGCGCCATTCCTCGCCGTCGAGATGGATGTCGCGGGAAGCGGACCGGCGCAAGACCTCATCTTTCGCACCAATGTCGACGATGTCGTGCGCTGCGGCGCCGAGCATCCGCTGCGGTTTGCCCTTGAAGAAAGCAGCGGCGGATTGAAGCCCTACCTGCACGTCCGCGGACGCCTCGAAGCCCTCGTCACGCGCGCGCTCTATTACGATCTGGTGGAACTGGCG
>LNEA01000356.1 GCA_001464855.1 Rhizobiales bacterium Ga0077530 | reverse complement strand
TCGAGGCGTCTGTAGCGGCCGAAGGCCGCAACGTGAAATCGCCGGCCGGCGAGGCAGCCCCGCGGCGCGTGTAGGCGAAGCCGTACGCGACCGCGGCAAAAAACTAGACTCTTCTCTCCACCATCAGCTTCTTCAGCTCGGCGATCGCCTTGGCGGGATTCAGGCCCTTGGGGCAGGCTTTGGAGCAATTGAGAATGGTGTGGCAGCGATAGAGGCGGAACGGGTCCTCGAGATTGTCGAGGCGGTCGCCGGTCGCTTCATCGCGCGAGTCGATCACCCAGCGATAGGCCTGCAGTAGGATCGCGGGGCCAAGGTAGCGATCCGAGTTCCACCAGTAGCTCGGGCAGGACGCGGAGCAGCACGCACAGAGGATGCACTCGTAGAGACCATCGAGTTTCTCGCGATCCTCGCGGCCCTGGCGCCATTCGCTCGGCGGCGTCGGAGTCGACGTTTGCAGCCACGGCTCGATCGACTTGTGCTGGGCGTAGAAATTCGTGAGGTCCGGCACCAGATCCTTGACGACTTCGAGGTGGGGCAGCGGGTAGATGCGAACGGCGCTCTTGACCTCGTTCGTGGCTTTGAGACAGGCGAGCGTATTCGTGCCGTCGATGTTCATCGAGCACGACCCGCAGATGCCCTCGCGGCACGAGCGGCGGAAGGTCAAGGTCGGATCGATCTCGTTCTTGATCTTGATGAGCGCGTCGAGAACCATCGGGCCGCAGCTCGCCTGGTCGACGAAATAGGTATCGAGGCGCGGATTGTCGCCGTCGTCGGGATTCCAGCGATAGATGCGGAATTCCTTCCAGTCGCCTTTACCCTCCGGCTTGTTCCACGTCTTACCGCTTTTGACGCGGGAATTCTTGGGCAGGGCAAGTTCGACCATGTGCGGAAAGCCTTCGAGCTGCGGAACTCTGTCGCGGCGCGGACTTTTAGCGAGTTGACGCCACCTGTCAACGCGACTTTACGCGCAGGATCGCGCGGAAATTGGCGGTCAGATCGGGGCTACTGATTGAAGAGCGAGCGGCGCTCGGTGAGCGCGCTGGTCTGCAGCCGCACGGGCTGGCTCGGGGAGGCCTCGATCACGGAGTGTCCGCCCGGCCGGACTTCGAGGATGGCAAGTTCGCGCTCGACGAGGCCGTTCGGGAGCAGGCGAAACGGCCCGTCGATCCCGGTGAAGCCGGTCGCTCGCGTCAGGTTGGCGGCACTGTAGCGACTGCCGCGCGGCTCGGCGGCAAGTGCGCCAGCGACGACCATGGCGTCATTGGCGAGGGACGCCAGTCGCGGTGGCGGGCTGCGATACGACTTGGCGAATTTTTCGGAGAAGATTTGCCAACCGCGCGGGTTGGGTGCCGCATACCAGCCGCCCGCAAACGATTTGTCTCGCGAGATGACCGGCGTATCCCAGCCACTGGTGCCGAGCAGGCGTACGGCTTGTGTGTCGATGCTGAGATACGGCAGGAACGGCGCGACCATCTGCAGCGTGTCCTGGGTGCCGGGCAGGAACAACGCGTCGATCGGTGCACCCGATGAGTGCGCGGCCTTGATGGCCTCGGCGACCTTCTTGGCGGGTTCGAGGATCGCGGTTGTATTGAGCGCGTACCGCTCGACGGCGACGAGCGTGCTGCCGGAACGCGCGGTCGCCGCACGCAAGCTCTGCTCGAGCTGGTTGCCAAGTGCGTCCTTGGGCAACAGTGCGGCAACCCGAGAGCGGCCCTGCGCGGCGGCGAAACTGATGATCCGAGACACTTCCTGATCGTGCAGGAAACTCAGCAGATAGACGCCATTGCCGGCAATCGTCCTGGGCCAGCGCTGCGATGGCGGCGGTTGAACGTGAAAACAGCGGGCCAAGGATGATTTCGGCGCCAGCGGCGATGGCTTCGGTCGCGGCGGTGCGCGCCCCAACCTCGGTGCCGCGATCGTCCTTGACGATGAGTTGCAGGCCCGGCTGGTTCAGATCGAAAATCGCAAGCTCAGCCGCCTGCTTCATGGCCTTGGCAATGGCTGCCGTCTGAGGGTCTGCGGTTGTGGGCAGCAGCAAGGCGATTTTGACGGGATCGCGGGCGGCAGCAGTGCCGGTTCCGACCGCAAGCGATCCCGTGGCTCCGCCAGGATTGGAGCAGCCCGCAAGGAAGCGCGGCAACACCAGCGACGTCGCGGCCACCGTCATGGCGCGAAGAACGGTTCGGCGGTGCGGCCCTCTTGGCGTCGGCCGGGCGAATCCATCAGTATTAGGTCGATAGCGTTTCGGCGGTTTCCTTAACAGGGCAGATGCGCCACACTTGCTGCGAAACGTGGGTTAAGTGCGGCCCGACGCGGGAAAACCCTCGAAATGAAGAGCGCGTGGATGGTGAAACTGGAAATGGCGGCGCGGTGATGTCGAGGATGAGCACGCGTGACCGCCGTCCGGAAGCAAAGGCGCGCCCAACCGGGCTGCCCGTTGACGAGGACGCGGCGCGGCTGGTCGGGGCAGCGCTGGCCGAGCAGGCGGCGCGCGAGATGGCCGAGCCGCTCGCCGATCGGCAATCTCGGGGACATGACCGTGCGCGCCGCGACCACGCTGGCGCGGGCCGATTCGATCTTGTGCGAGGACACCCGCGTCAGCCGCACGTTGCTGGCGCGCTATGCGATCAAGCGGCCGCTGCGGGCCTTCCACGAGCACAACGAGGAGGCCGAACAGGTCCGCGTCTTGGGTGAACTCGCCGAGGGACAGGCGATCGCGCTCATTTCGGACGCCGGTACGCCGCTGCTCTCCGATCCCGGATTCAAGCTCGTCCGCGCCGTGGTCGCCGCCGGACACTCAGTCGTGGCGCTACCGGGAGCGTCTGCCGTACTCGCCGGGCTCACGATGTCAGGGCTGCCGACCGACAGCTTCTTCTTCGGCGGCTTCCTTCCGGCGCGGCAGGGCGCGCGCCGTACGCGCCTGGAACAGCTCGCAAGCGTGCCGGCAAGCCTCGTGCTGTTCGAATCGCCGAACCGGATTGTCGAGGTGCTGAGCGATATTGCAGCACTGCTCGGCGCACGCGAGGTCGT
>LNEA01000355.1 GCA_001464855.1 Rhizobiales bacterium Ga0077530 | reverse complement strand
ATCCTGCAATCACGTATGCCCGCGCCGATCTCGAAACGATCGAGCTGTCGGTCAACCGCTTCGACCTCGCCTACAGTTCGCTGGTACTTCACTACATCAACGACGTCGCGCGGTTGATGCGCGAAGTGCACGAGTCCCTCGTGCCCGGCGGATACCTCGTCTTCTCGATCGAGCATCCGATGTTCATGGCGCCACGCAACGCCGGGTGGAAGCTCGATGCCGAGGGCCACCACACCTGGCCCGTCGACAGCTACCTCGCCGAAGGGCCGCGCACGACGGAGTGGTTTACGCCCGGCGTCATCAAATACCACCGCACGCTCGCGACGACGCTCAATTACATGATCGCCGCGGGCTTCACGATCGCGCACGTTGAAGAATTCGGCCCGACGCCTGAGCAGATCGCGGCCGATCCGACGCTCGCCAAGGAACGCGAGCGGCCGATGTTCCTGCTGGTGTCGGCACACCGCTGACGCATTCGCGTCAAAACCCCCGCTTTGGCAGCGATCAACGATCTTTTCGGTGCGCGCAAACAGCGGGATAGGCCCGTTGAAAGTGCTATTCGCAAATTTAGAGACGGATATCCCGCCGATCAGCGTTTCCCTCACTGTGTACGCATGGTGCACTAGATGAAGGGACGTACGCATGAAGACATTCAAGCTGGCCTCAGCCGCGCTGATGCTCTCGATGGCGAGCGCACTGGCAGCGCACGCCGCGCCAGGCTACTCGACCGCCGACGTTAACATCCGCTCGGGGCCTGACACTGATTTCCCGAGTGTCGGCGTTATTCGCGAAGGCGACAATGTCGACGTCCGCGGCTGCCTCAACGACGAGTCGTGGTGCGACGTCATCTGGGAAGGCAATCGCGGTTGGGTATTCAGCGAATACTTGGCCTTCGACTATCGCGGCGAAGTTACGCCGTTGCCGGACGTAGGGCTGTCGGCCTTCAGAATTCCGATCGTGGCGTTCGCCGCCACCGACTACTGGAAGCGTCACTACGTCGGCCGCCCCTTCTACAAGGAGCGTGACCGCTGGGTGAGGTTCAAGCCGCGCCAGCGCGTTGGCTGGAAGAGGCCGCCGAGCGGACCGCGCAAAGCTGGCTGGTGGCGATCGGGTTATCAGGCACCCTCGGGCATGAAGGCACCGCCGGATCGCGGCTGGAAGCGTCCGGATCGGCCGGGTCGCGGTGGACCGGATCAAGCGGGCCCCCGGCGTGACGGCCCAGGTCGTGATGGCCCCGGAAGAGACGGGCCGGGTCGCGATCGGCCAGGACAGGATCGGCGCTGATCACTCCCCCCGGGTGACGGCACGTAGCAAGCGTTCGGGCTGTTCCCCCGCAGCCCGGACGCTTTGCTGTTTGCAGGCCACAGTGCCTGAATTATTGACAGTCCGGCCCCCCTGCCGCATATAGGGCCTATGCACATGATTGCGAACATCCGCGAGCGACGTCGCTGGGGCTGCGGCCCGCGGCAGCGATGACGGCTTGGTGATATTAACCGCCGTTGTCCACGCCGCGCTGTCGCGCGGCTTTTTCTTTTGGACGCGCGCGCCAAAGCCCCTGTCTCTCTTCTTCCCGGAACCACTCCCAGTCGATCCATAAATCGGAAAGAGAAACGCCGATGTCCGCCGCTTCCTCCGCTACCAAATCCGCTGCTTCCTCTGGTCCATCCCCTGCCGTCATGGGGACGTACGGCCGCTTCGATGTCGTCTTCGACCGGGGCGAAGGCTCCTGGCTCATCGACACCAAGGGTGAACGCTACCTCGATTTCGGCTCCGGCATCGCCGTCAATGCGCTGGGCCACGCCAATCCGAAGCTCGCCGCCGCGCTGGCTGAGCAGGCGCAGAAGCTTTGGCACACATCGAACCTGTACCGCATCTCCGGCCAGGAGAAGCTCGCTGAACAGCTCGTCGCCAACACGTTTGCCGACAAGGTGTTCTTCGGCAACTCGGGTGCGGAAGCGTGCGAGGGCATCATCAAGCTGGCGCGGCGTTATCAGTATGTAAGCGGCCACCCCGAGCGCTGGCGGATCATCACCTTCAAGGGTTCTTTCCACGGCCGCACGCTCGGCACGATCGCGGCTGCCGGCAACGAGAAGTACCTGGAGGGTTTCGGTGAGCCGGCACCCGGCTTCGATGTTCTCGAGACGGTCAACGACCTCGCCCTCGTCGAGAAGGCGATCGGGCCGGCGACCGCCGCGATCATGATCGAACCGATCCAGGGCGAAGGCGGCATTCGCGTTTGCACGCGCGAGTTCATGCAGGGTCTGCGCGCGCTGGCCGACAAGCACGGCCTGCTGCTGATCCTGGATGAGGTCCAGACCGGCGTCGGGCGCACGGGCAAGCTGTTTGCCTATGAGTGGGCAGGCATAAAGCCCGATGCGATGGCGATCGCCAAGGCGATCGGCGGCGGGTTTCCGATGGGGGCGTTCCTCGCCACCGAGGAAGCCGCGAAGGGCATGGTGCCCGGCACCCACGGCTCGACCTTCGGCGGCAATCCGCTGGCCATGGCGGTCGGCAATGCGGTGCTGGAAACGGTGCTGGAGCCGGGTTTCATCGAGGGCGTGCGGCAGAAGGCGCTGCGCTTCAAGCAGCTTCTGGCCGGTCTCAAGGACGAGCACGGCGACGTGGTCGAGGAGATCCGCGGCGAAGGCCTGTTGATGGGCGTCAAGATCAACGCCAAGCTGCCGGCCGGCGATGTCGTCAAGGCGTGCATGGCCGAGCATCTCCTGACTGTTGGCGCCGGCGACAACGTCGTGCGCATGATTCCGCCGCTGACGACCGCGGATGAAGATCTCGCAGAGGGCGTCTCGCGTCTGTCGCGGGCACTCACTCGCGCAAAGAAGCCGCAGTAGCGTCTGACGCCGGCAGTCTCTCCGCGCGAGGGCGCGGAGAGACTGCCGGCTATACGATTTTTCGATCACGAACGGCGAGACCGCCATGGATGCCCGTGTTGGCCTGAAATTACCCCGCCACTTTCTCGATCTCAGCCAGATCGATGCACGCATTCTGCGCCGCGTCGTCGACATGGCGCACGAAATGAAGAAGGCGGGTAAACGCGTACCAAAGTCGCTGCGGCCGAAAGACATCGAGGACATGGTCCTCGTGATGATCTTCGAGAAGCCCTCGACGCGGACGCGCGTGTCGTTCGATGTCGCCATGCGCCAACTCGGCGGCCAGACGATCGGGCTTAATCACACCGACACCCAGCTCGGTCGTGGCGAGCCGATCTCCGATACCGCGAAGGTGCTCTCACGCTACGCCGACGCCATGATGGTGCGGGCGAATGCCCACGCGACGCTGCTCGAACTTGCCGAGCACGCGACGATTCCGGTGATCAATGGTCTGACCGATGTGAGCCACCCTTGTCAGATCATCGCCGATATCCTCACGTTCGAGGAGACCAAGGGCGTTATCGCGGGCAAGACCGTGGCGTGGGTCGGTGACGGCAACAACGTCGCCGCGTCGTGGATGCACGCCGCCGTCAAATTCGGTTTTCAGATTCGCGTCGCGACGCCGGCTCAGCTGAAGCCCGATGCCGATGTGATCGCTTGGACGAAGGCGGAAGGCAAACCCGACACGCTGGTGCTGACCGACGATCCAGCCGAAGCTGTGAAGGGCGCCGAGTGCGTCGTTACCGACACCTGGATTTCCATGGGGCAGACGGACGGGCCGCGGCGCAAGCAGCTCCTCGGCCCCTACGAGGTCGACCAGACGTTGATGGGTCGCGCCGCCAAGGGCGCAATCTTCATGCACTGCTTGCCGGCTTACCGCGGCCACGAGGTTTCCGCCGAGGTGATCGACGGTCCTCAATCGGTGATCTTCGACGAGGCGGAGAACCGCCTCCACGCCCAGAAGGCGATCCTCGCGTGGTGTCTCGGGGTCGATTGAGCGGGACACGGACGCGATGATGAGAACGACCGGTGGTGCGGGCGCGGTTGCGGCACACGACGACCTCGTGCTGCCGTTCGGCACCGTGCGCTCGCGCGTTGCGGGCCGCGTCGTCCGGCTCGGCCCCGTCGTCGACGAAATCCTCGCCGCGCACGATTATCCCGAACCGATCAGTGCTGTGCTCGGCCAGGCGATCGCGCTGACGGCCTTGCTCGGCCAGCAGCTTCAGGATGGCGGCCGGCTGATCGTGCAAACCAAGAGCGATGGGCCGCTCGGCTTCCTCGTGGTGCAGTTCGAGACGCCGGGACACCTGCGCGGCTACGCGAGCTACGATGCCGAACGACTTGCGGCGATGGAGAAGGATGGGGCCATCACCGACGGCGCGCTGATCGGCAGCGGGCGCCTTGCCATGACCATCGATCCGGGCGGCGAACAGGCAAGCCATCAAGGCATTGTGGCGCTCGAAGGCAATGGCCTCGCCGAGGCGGCGCTCAATTATTTTCGCCAGTCGGAGCAGCTACCGACGTTCATTCGGCTCGCAGCGGCGCGTCAGTTCGTCGGCCGCAGCGGCGATGCGCCTTCGCGCTGGCACTGGCGCGCGGGCGGGCTCATCGTCCAGCATGTACCGGCGGCCGGCGGTGAGAACGAAGTCAAGCCTGCGATGTCAGGCGAAGAGCGCGATGCCAGCCTCGAAGGCGAGCACGACGACGATTGGAACCGCGTCCAGATCCTCGCTGCCACCGTCGAGGATCACGAGCTGCTCGATCCGACGCTCGCGCCCGAGCGCCTGCTGATCCGGCTGTTCAATGAGGAAGGCGTGCGGGTCTCGCCGGTGCTGCCGCTCGAAGCGAAATGCCGCTGCTCGCATCAGCGCATCGGTTCATTCCTCGACGCTTTCTCCGCCGAGGAACGCGAGGACCTCCGCGAGGCCGACGGCGCCATAACCGTCAAATGCGAGTTTTGCTCGAAGAGCTACAGGTTTGAGTAGCTAAGGCCACTTCACCACGGGCGGCATGGAGGAGAGGATCGAGTCGACGTTGCCGCCGGTTTTTAGGCCGAAGACGGTGCCGCGATCGTAGAGCAGGTTGAATTCGACATAGCGCCCGCGGCGAACGAGTTGTTCCTCGCGTCCCGCCTCGGTCCACGGCTTCGCAAAATTGGCGCGCACCAGCTCCGGATAGATCCGATTGAAGGCGCGTCCGACGTCCTTGGTGAAGGCGAAGGCTGCGTCCCAGCCGCCCGCATCCGGTTCGGGTGTCAGGTAGTCGTAGAATATCCCGCCGATGCCGCGCTGCTCCTTGCGGTGCGGCAGATAGAAGTATTCCTCGCACCACGCTTTATAGC
>LNEA01000354.1 GCA_001464855.1 Rhizobiales bacterium Ga0077530 | reverse complement strand
CACCTGCTCCGCCGTCCGGCCACCCACCGCGACAATGCGGCCGCGCAACATCGGCGCGTCGTGCGTCACGGCGCCCGGAACCTCCTTCTCGACGAGCGCGCGGAAGCTCGCGATGTCCTCGCGTGGCAGGTCGAGCACGAAGAAATTGGGCGAGTTTTTTGGCACCCGGCCGCTGAGCTCATTGACGATCGAGGCGTCGACCAGCGCCACCGCGACCAGCAGTGAAAGGCCCGATCCGAGCGAGACCACGACGGCACGCGTCAGCCCGCCGGGTGCGCCGAGACTGCCGATCGCCAGCGCCAGCGAAGGACGACGCGTGCGCGGCAGCCGGCGCGCAAGGTGCGTAACAGCGGTGCCAAGCGCCGTAAACAGGATCAAAATGCCCGCGGCTCCGGCGCAGAAATAGAGGGCGATACGCCGTGAATCGGATGTCAGAACCGCGAGCGCCAACAGTGCGCCGGCGACGACGACCGTTGCCGCGATGATCCACCAGCCCGGCCAGCGGCGCTCTTCGCTCACTTCATCGCGAAACAGCACGCTCGGGCGGATCTGCTCGACGCGGCCGAGTGGCCACAGCGTGAAGAGGAGCGCGACGAGAAGCCCGTAGGCAACCGCCATGGCGACCGCGGAAAAGCGGAACGTCGTTTCGGCGCGGAACGGTAACGCGTCGCCCGCGAGCGCGTCGACGACAGCGGGAATCATCAGTCCAACAACGACGCCGATCGAAATGCCGATCGCCGCAATCGTGACCACCTGCACGAGATGTAGCCCGAACACCATGCGTCCAGTGGCGCCGAGGCTGCGGAAGGTGGCGATGACCTTGCGGCGGCGGTCGATGTAGGTCGCAACGGCGTTGGCGACGCCGACACCGCCAACCAAAAGCGCCGTGAGGCCGATCAAGGTCAGGAATTGGCGGACGCGTTCCAGCGTCCGCGTCACTTGCGGCGACGGATTGCGGCGGTCGACGACCGTGAATCCAGCCTCGGGGAGCGCTTTCAGAACATCACGCCGGGCCGTGACGAGGTTCACGTCCGCCTGGCGCTCGAGTTCGGGCAGCACCACGGCGTAGCGCCACCGGGCGAGGCTGCCGATATCGGCGAGACCGCTGGCCGTGAGCGTATCGACCGAGATCATGACGCGGGGCCCGAACGACAGGCGGTCCGCAATCTTGTCGGGCTCGGTCTTGATGACGGCGCGGATCTCGACCTCGGTTGTGCCAAGACGAAAACGATCGCCGCGCTTGAGACCGAGGCGCTCGAGCAGGATCGGATCGACGGCGGCGCCGGGGCCGGCGAGCACGGCTTGGTCAAGAGTCGCGCCATCCTCCAGGACGAGTTGGCCGATCAGGGGGTAGGCGCCGTCGACGCCCTTCGCCTCGACCAGCATCTGATCGCTGCCATCGAGACGGCGCGCCATCGCGCGCAGCGATCCCGTTTCGCTCACCCGTCCAAGCCGCGCGATTGCCGTACGTTCGGTCGCCTCAGCCCGCCGGTGCGGTCGCGTCAGAGTGAGATCGCCGCCGAGCAGCGCCGCACCCTGGCGCACGAAGCTCGTTTGCACGGCATCGGCAAGCGCGCCGACACCGGCGATGACGGCGACGCCGAGCGCGATGCAGGCCACGAAGACGTAGAAACCAGCGAGCCCACCGCGCAGTTCACGCAACGCGAGCCGAAAAAGAACCATGCGTGGGCGCGCGGCGCCGACCCGAGCCTCGCTCGCAACAGTCTCGGCACTCATGCGGCCACCGTGCCGGCAACCGCATCGACGATCCGACCATCGGCCATGCGGATGACACGCTGGCAGCGTTCGGCGAGGCGCTCGTCGTGGGTGATGAGGATCAACGTCGCACCGCGGCGCGCCTGCATGGAGAAGAGAAGGTCGACGATCTGGCGGCCGGTCTTGCCGTCGAGATTGCCAGTCGGCTCGTCGGCGAGAAGGATGCGGGGCCGCGTGACGAGTGCGCGCGCGAGCGCCACGCGCTGCTGCTCGCCACCCGAGAGCTGGGTGGGAAAATGCGTCAACCGCGACGACAGTCCGACCTCGCCGAGCAATTCCGCGGCGCGCTCGACGGCGTCGCTTTCGCCCCGAAACTCAAGTGGCAATGCCACGTTCTCCTGCGCCGTCATCGTCGGCACAAGGTGGAAGGACTGAAACACGATGCCGATGCTAGCGCCGCGCGCGAGCGCCAGGGCGTCCTCGCTCATCGCGGAAAAATCATGACCCGCCACCTTGACCCGGCCGCGCGTCGCCTGCTCGAGGCCGGCCATGATCATAAGCAGCGACGTCTTGCCGGAGCCGCTGGGACCGACGATTGCGACCGATTGTCCGGCGCCGATGTCCAGGCTCAGATCCCGCAGGATCGCCACTTGGCCGGCGCGGCTCGAGAGTGTGAGATCGACATTCGCGAGTTCGATGACAGGATCAGACACGTTGGGAGATCGCTCCTTGGTCGCGGAAAAAATCGGCATGGGACCGTCAACATCGAGCCGGCGACATCGTCATGACACCCGGTCGCTGGTTTCGTCACTCGTGACACCCTACATAGAAACCTCTATCCGCTGACGACCCGAGGGAGTGACGATGATTTCCCGCCGACGCATAGCGTCCCAACTAGGGCAAATGGTGGCCTTGGCCGCTGTCGTCAATCTTTGCTTTGGATTGTTTGCTCATATGGCGCCATCGCTTCGGCGACAGCCTGACGGCCGGCTACCGACTGGCGCCGGAACAGGCATTTCCTGTGCGGCTCGAGGCCAAGCTGAAGGCGCGTGGTCATGATGTCGCCGTGGCCAACGCCGGCGTTTCCGGCGACACGACCGCGGGCGGCCGCGCCCGTATCGACTGGGCGGTGCCCGACGGCACCGACGCTGTGATCCTGGAACTCGGCGCCAACGATGCGCTACGAGGCTTGCCCGCCGATCAGGCACGCGCCAATCTCGACGCCATGATCACGCAGCTCAAGGCGAAGGGGACGGAAATTCTGCTCGTGGGCATGCGAGCGCCGCGGAATTATGGGCCTGAATACACGGAAGCTTTCGACCGGATTTTTCCTGAGTTGGCGGCTAAACACGGGCTGCTGCTCTATCCGTTTTTTCTCGACGGCATCGCCCTCGACACCAAACTCAACCTAGACGACGGCATCCATCCCAACGCTCGCGGCGTGGATGTGATCGTCGACGGGATCCTGCCGCGAACCGAAGAGCTCATCGCACGCGTAAAAAAGAAGCGTGCCTTGGACGCAAGCGCCGTGCAGAAATAGGCGGATGCCGCCGCGGCCGTTGCCGCGTGGATCCGATAGGA
>LNEA01000353.1 GCA_001464855.1 Rhizobiales bacterium Ga0077530 | reverse complement strand
GCCAACTCCCGGGTCAAGGAGGACACCGTCCTCGGGATCGTCTTCTCCGGTCTCTTCGCCTTCGGTCTCGTCCTGTTCACCAAGGTCGATACGGGCGAGCATTTGTTGCATATCCTTTTTGGCAATTTGCTCGGCGTGCGCTGGGACGACATCGCCGAGATCGCCATCGTCGGCGGGACGACCCTCGTGATCGTTCTCGCGAAGCGGCGCGACCTGCTGCTCTACTGCTTCGACCCGACACACGCCCGCGCCATCGGACTTCCGGTGACCTGGCTCCACTACGGCCTTCTGGCGCTGCTGTCGGCAACCATTGTCACGGCGCTGAAAGCCGTTGGAATCATTCTCGTCATCGCCATGCTGATCGCACCCGGCGCGATCGCTTTCCTGCTGACCCAGCGCTTTGAAGCCATGCTGGTGATCGCCGCTGCGTCCGCCATCGGAACCTCGATCGCCGGCACGCTGATCAGCTTCCATATCGACGCTGCAACCGGCCCCACCATCGTCGTCCTTCAGGCCGCCCTTTTCATAGTGGCGCTCATCGCCTATGCCCTCCGCCAACATGGGACTGGCGCCACGGTCGATCCGGTGGGCGATGCCCGCGTGCCCGTCGGCGCCCATACCCCCTAAACGAAAGTCGTAGGGGTCAAACGAAAGTCCTGGTTTCCGTGTCGCCCCGCAGCACCTAGCGTGCAGTCGGGGGAGCAGCGGGCGCGCTGATTCGGCGCTCGCGTCGGGCTCTAGCTCATAGTCTCCCTCAAATTCAGCCCACCCACTACAGGGTGGCCCGTTCTGGGAGAAACATACTATGCAAAATGGAACGCCCGACCGCTACTGGTCGCGAACCAGTGCCCTGATGTGGACGATGTTCGCCCTTTGGGTTTTCTTCAGCTTCGTCGTCCACTTCTTCGTCAATCAACTCAACTCGATCGTCATTCTCGGCTTCCCGCTCGGCTTCTACATGGCCGCTCAGGGTTCGCTGATCGTCTTCGTGGTCATGCTGTTCCTGTTCGCCAAGCGCCAGGACGCCATCGATCGCGAAGAAGGCGTCGCTGAGGACCGGTAAGGGGAGGCTCCAATGGCTAAGGAATACACAGTCGGCGGGTCGAGCTTCCTCGACAACCTCGGCAAGATCTACGCAATTTATACGGGCGGCTTCTTCGGTTTCGTCATTCTCCTCGCGGTTCTCGAGCAGATGGGCGTGCCGAACAAATTCATCGGCTACGGATTCGTGTTCCTGACGTTGGCGGTCTATGCCGTCATCGGCATTCTCTCGCGAACCTCCGAAGTCGGCGAGTACTACGTGGCAGGTCGCACGGTGCCGTCGTTCTATAACGGCATGGCGACGGGCGCGGACTGGATGTCCGGTGCATCGTTCGTCGGCATGGCCGGCACACTGTTCCTGCTCGGCTACGACGGGCTCGCATTCGTGCTCGGCTGGACCGGCGGCTATGTGCTCGTCGCGATCCTGATCGCGCCGTTCCTGCGCAAGTTCGGCGCCTATACCGTTCCGGATTTCTTCTCCGAGCGCTTTGGCGGCAACTTCGCGCGCATGCTGGCCGTGATCGTGCTGATCTGCTGCAGCTTCACGTACGTGACGGCTCAGATCTTCGCGACGGGCATCATCGCTTCCCGCTTCCTCGATATGGACTTCACGGTTGCGGTCTATGTCGGCCTCCTCGGCATCCTGCTCTGCTCGATGCTGGGCGGTATGAAGGCGGTGACGTGGACGCAGGTGGCGCAGTACATCGTGCTGATCGTCGCCTACCTCATGCCGGTGGTCATCCTGTCGGCGAAGAAGTACGGCATTCCGATCCCGCAGCTCACCTACGGTCAAGCCATCCAGGAAATCACGAACCTGGAAAACCAGATGGCAGCGAAGGGATTGATTGCGACATCGAAGGACGCCGCGGGCAATCTCGTGGCAGCCAAGCCGCATATCAAACCATTCACGACCTACGACCCGTTGAACTACTTCGCGCTGATCCTCTGCCTGATGGTCGATGCGCTACTTCACCACCCCCTCGGTGCGTGAGGCCCGCTCATCGGTTGCGTGGTCGCTGTTCTTCATCTTCCTCCTCTACTTCACGGCGCCGGCCTACGCGGCGTTCTCGAAGCTCGAGGTGTTCACGCTCGTCAACAGTGGCACCAAGCTCGGCGACCTGCCGGCCTGGATGTACACCTACGGCAAGCTTGGGCTGGTGAAGGTCTGCGGGGCGGACGTCACGACGGTTGAAAACGTCCTTGCCGCATGCGGCAAGATCGCGAACCATCCGGGCGTACTTCGGTTCCAGGATCTCAACATCAATACGGACGTCATCGTGCTCTCGACTCCCGAGATCGCGGGCATGCCGTACGTGATCGCGGGTCTCGTCGCCGCCGGTGGCCTTGCGGCCGCGCTGTCGACCGCCGACGGCCTCCTGCTGGCCATCGCCAACGCGCTCAGCCACGACATCTACTACAAGATGATCAGTCCGAATGCGTCGACGGCGACTCGCCTCATCGTCGCGCGCATCCTGCTGGTACTCGTGGCCTTCGCGGCGGCATGCCTGGGCGTTCTCGCTGGCAGCAGCGGGCATCTTCCCGGCACTCGTCATGGGTATCTGGTGGAAGCGGGCGACGACTGCCGGTGCAATCGCCGGCATGATCCTCGGCTTCGGTGTCTGCGTGTACTACCTCGTCGGGACACGGTACTACGCCGTGAGCTTCCACGAACTGTGGGGCTGGCTCGGCACCGCAACTGAGGCACAGAAGGCTCAGTTCGCAACTCTGAAGCAAGCGTGGGTTGCGGCACCGGAAGCTGGCAAGGCGGCGGCATATGCAGCGCTCGACCGCCACGCTCAGGTGATCGCGAGCTGGTGGGGTGTGAGGAACATCTCCGCTGGATTATTCGGTCTTCCGGTCGGCTTCATCGCCATCTGGATCGTATCGATGATGACTCCGGCGCCGTCTCAGGCGGTGCAGGACATGGTCGACGCGACACGCCGTCCGCGTGGCGAGACCATCATCAAGGACAAGGGCGCGATGGCTCACTGAGCCAGCGTTCCTTTTCGCAGATCGGGAAGGGCGGGGCCTTGCGCTCCGCCCTTTCTTTTAGGACAGTGCGCTGCCTTTGACTGGACGGGATCCCTGGACCTATGACCGCAACGGACTCATTCTTCGCGCACTGGTACTTCCACGTGCCGAACCTGATCATGGCGGCGCTGATCTACACACTGATCGGCTATTTCGTGCTGGCGGTCATTTTCAGCTACTTCAAACGAAACGACGCCGTCATCCTGAAAGTCTTCGGCACCGTCGTCAGCCCGGTACTGAAAGCGGTCCGGTTCATCACGCCGGGGATCGTTCCCAATGGCGTCGTCCCGGTCTTCTCCATCGCGTGGCTCATGGCACTGCGGATGTTCTGGTTCCTGACGTGTGTCGCCATGGGCATGCGCCCGCAGATCGGAGGCTGACGCCATGATCGACGAGATGCATGAACGCCAGCAAACCATGCAGCGCGACGTGCTGATGATCGCGACCGCCGCAGTGTCACTGGTCAACGGCCAGGGCTTTTCGCCGGTTTTCGATCCGGTATTCTTTCTCCTCCGCCCGTTCATTGCCGGTACGTTCCTCTCGACACCGCTCGTTTTCTTCTACCTGACCTCTGTGTTCATCTCACTCCTGACTCTGCTGATCGCCGGCGTCCCAGCGGCCCTTTACGAGCGCGCACGCGGTTACAAGGACAGCACCCCTGTCTCGATTGGAATCTGGTTCGTGGCGACCGCGTTGCTGGCATTCCCGGCAATTCTCGCCTATTTCACCGCCGATTGAGCGCGGCGGCGCAGCGTCAATGCTCAACTTCTCGCGAGGTGCCCCAGC
>LNEA01000352.1 GCA_001464855.1 Rhizobiales bacterium Ga0077530 | reverse complement strand
CGTGCCGCCTATCTGCGCCAGGCCACCGCGATGCGCCGCGCCACCGGCGAGGTCGTCGAGAACGGCACCGAGGTCGAGACGGTTCCCGATCCCGAAGCAGAGGAGACGACGGGCGAGGAGTTGACACCGGAGCGGTACGCCGAACTCGGTGGGCGCGAACAATTCGTGCTCACCGTCTCCAGCCGCGGCTTCGGCAAGCGCACGTCGTCTTACGAATACCGCGTCAGCGGGCGCGGCGGCAAAGGCATCCTTGCGATGGTCGTCAACGAGCGCAATGGATCGCTCAAAGCGTCCTTCCCGGTCGACGACAGCGACCAGATCATGCTCGTCACCTACGGCGGCCAGCTCATCCGATGCCCGGTCTTCGATGTCCGCATCGCCGGCCGAAATACTCAGGGCGTGCGCATCTTCCGCACCGATGAAGACGAGACAGTCGCATCGGTGGAACGCATCCCGGACGACGGCACCAACGGTGAAAACGGTGGCGAGAACGGTGACGCCGCCGAGGATCCCGCGCCGCCCGCCGCAACCTGACAAGACGAACGACCGAGGAGCGCCATGCGTACGAATGCGATGAAGGCGCTGCTCAAGGCTGGCAAGCCGGCGCTCGGTTGCTCGATCATGATCCCGTCGCCGCAGATGGTCGAGATGGCCGCACACGCCGGCTTCGACTGGGTGCTCATCGACATGGAGCACGGCACCATCGGGCTTGAGTCCGCCGAACTCATGGTGATGGCGGCGGAAGCGCGCGGCATCACACCGATCGTGCGCCCGCGCAACAACGCATCGGCCGAGATCACATCCGTCATGGATCGAGGCGCTGCCGGCGTGCAGGTGCCGCACATCAACACTGCCGCCGACGCACGGCGCGCGCTCGCCGCTGTGAAATTCGGCGCCGGCGACAATCGCGGCCTCGCCGCCGGTACACGGCCGGACAGCTATGGCCTCGCCAAATCGATGCCCGACTTCGTCCGTGACGCGAATGCCGAAAGCCTCGTCTGCGTCCAGCTCGAGCACGCCGCCGCGATCGACAACGTCGATGCGCTCCTCGCCGTCGACGACATCGACGTCTACTTCATCGGCCCATCCGACCTCTCGCAGTCCATGGGCCACCCCGGCAATCCCAAGGCGCCGGCCGTGCGCGAGGCCATCGAGAAAACGCTCGCGCGTATCGTCGCGGCTGGAAAAACGCCGGGCATGCCCGCCACCGCCGACAACCTCGATCAGGTCATCGCCAGCGGTTGCCGCTATATCTACACGCATCTGCCGAAGCTGTTCGGCGCTGGCGCGAGCGCGTTTCTCTCCAAGGGTCGCGGGTAAGAGTTCGCGACTTCGTCGCGAGCGAGGCTCGCCTCGCGCTCCACCGGGGAGACCCCGGACCCCCTTCTTTTTTTGGGTTTGGAGATTGCAGCAAGCGCACTGCCGTCCCTTCTCCCCGCATGCGGGGAGAGGGGAAGTAGGCGCGATCAAGGCACCAGGATCAACCGCACCGTTCCGCCGTCGGCGAGTTTGTCGAAGCCTTCGTTGATTTCTTCGAGCTTGATGCGCTCATTCATCAAGCGATCTACCGGCAGCAGTCCCTGCTGGTACAGCGAGATGAAGCGCGGGATGTCGCGCGTCGGGATGCACGAACCGACGTAGCTGCCTTTGACCGTGCGTTCCTCGGCGACGAGGTGGGTGGCCGGCAACGCCATGGTGTGTGTCGGATGCGGGAGGCTGCCGGTGACGGTCGTGCCGCCGCGCTTCGTCACCTTGTAAGCGAGTTCCAGCGCCTTCACGGAACTTGCCATCTCAAAAGCGAAGTCGACGCCGCCGCCGGTCGCTGCTTTCACCTGCTCGACCACATCGGGATCGCGCGCGTTGAATGTGTGCGTGGCGCCGAGTTGTTTCGCCAGCTTCAGTTTGTCGTCGAGCATGTCGATGGCGACGACCTGCCGGCACCCCGATAGCTTGGCCCCGAGCATCGACATGAGGCCGACACCGCCGAGACCGACGATGGCGGCGGTACTGCCGGGCGGAACTTTCGCGGTGTTGATGACGGCGCCAGCGCCGGTGATCACCGCGCAGCCGAAAAGGGCTGCTTCCTCGAACGGAAGCGACTTGTCTATCTTCACGACGCTGCAGCGCGAGACGACCGCGTACTCCGAAAACGCGGAGACGCCGACGTGGTGATAGACGGTCTTGCCGTTGCGCGTCAGACGCGTGACGTCGTTGAGCAGCTTGCCCGCTCCGTTCGCCCGAAAACCCGGCTCGCAGAGTGCGGGGCGGCCTTCCTGGCACGGCGCGCAGCGGCCGCAGTTCGGGACGAACACGAGGATGACGTGATCGCCGACCGCGAGGTCCTTGACGCCTTTGCCGAGTTCCACGATCTCTCCGGCTGCCTCGTGGCCGAGTACCATCGGCATCGGGCGCGGACGGTCGCCGTTGATCGTCGAGAGATCAGAATGGCAGAGGCCGGCGGC
>LNEA01000351.1 GCA_001464855.1 Rhizobiales bacterium Ga0077530 | reverse complement strand
TTGGCGGATGATAGCGGCCGGGGACGCCGGGGCAACCGGTACTTGTCGGCTTACCGTCGCCAAGGCATGATGCCTGGGCTGGCGGGCAAGACTGGAACCATTTTAGGGGGAATTCATCATGCGGATCACGACAATCGGACTGGCCATCGCACTCGCCTTCGGGATGAGCGCGCCGGTCATGGCGCAGAGCGCGTCGAAGGCGCCGGCGGTGAAGGCCGGCAAGGGCGAGAAAGTCTGCCGCCATACACATCCGAGCGGCGAAAAGCGCGTGTGGGTGTGCAAGAAGGAAGAGCCCTGCTGCGCGTGGGACCTCATCAACTACGTGAAGTGCGGCTCGACCTTCACCAAGTGCTTGTAGGCGCGATGCGCCGAAACCTGCACCATCATTCGGGAGGACGCCTTGCTGAGACTCGGATGCGGTGCCGGCTTTTCGTCCGACCGGCTGGAACCGGCGATCGAGCTCGCCGAGAAGGGCCAGCTCGACTATCTCGTGTTCGAGACGATCGGCGAGCGGACGCTGGCGTTCGGCCATCGCGATCGACAGCTCGATCCTAGACGCGGCTATAATCCGCAACTCGCGGCGCGGATGCGCGGCACGCTCGCCGCATGTCACCGCCAAGGCACGCGCATCGTCACCAACATGGGCGTCGCCAATGTCGCTGCGGCGGCCGACGTGGTGATCGATGTGGCGCGTTCGCAGGGGCTCGACGGGCTGACCGTCGCGGCGATCGAGGGCGACGACGTTTCGCATCTCATCGGGCCCGATACGATCCTCTTCGACAACCACGACAAGACTGTTGCCGAGGTCGGCCGTCCCGTCGTCGGCGCCAACGTCTATCTCGGCATCGACGCGATCATTCCCGGTCTCGAGACCGGCGCCGATGTCGTCATCACCGGCCGCGTCGCCGA
>LNEA01000350.1 GCA_001464855.1 Rhizobiales bacterium Ga0077530 | reverse complement strand
AGCACCGAGCCGAAGAGCACCGTCGTCGCGATCAGGTACAGGCCGAGGAAAATCATCGACCACGAGCTTCCGGCTGTCTGCAGCCACGCCCAAAGCAGCCCCAGTGTGCAGGTTGCGAGAAGCGACAAGATGAACAGGTCGGCGCGCACGATGCGGAAGGGCGAGTTGCCTTCAGCGGCGACGTCGACGCGAATGAAGAACCAGAACCAGTAGCCGCCGGCACAGACCAGCAGCGCGCCGACGTACCACAGGAATGTGAGTAGTCCGGGCGCGGGCGTTGCGGGCGTCGGATAGGAAAACACCAGGATTGCGGTGGTGATGACGTAGATCAGGAAGCCATACATCGTCAGGAGATGGGCGATGCGGCGGTTCTGGTTGCAGAATTCGGAAGATGTCAACACTTCGGAGACGGCCGTCTGGACCGCCAGGGACGCCATGTCACCGCCAGAGACCGTCTTTCCCCGGCTTTTCTGCCCTTGTGCCAAACGTCGTACAATGTGCCCCCAACGACCAGGAGCAACATGAGGATGACGTACGTCTGCATGACGCCCGGCGAAATGGTGGCCGAAAGCTGAGCGAAGGGATTGCTGGTTAACATGACCCGGCGTTCCTCATTGTGTCAGATTTTTGATGATAGGGTAGACGACGTTTCGCGCACCGGTCAATCATTCGAATAATAAAAGTTCTATTTTACCTGGCCTGAGACTGCATTCATTTGTAAAAACGAACAGTTCGTTCGGATCGTCTTCTTATTCGCTCGGATCAAACCTGCGCCACATCTCGATCAGCGAAGTAATTCTGCCCCTGCTCGGCAAGTAGATCGCGTGCCGGATCTGCGTCTATCGTCACGCCAGGCTAATATTTCACCGTGCCGGCGCAGAATTCCGCCTTGCGTTTGGTCCTCGCTCGAACCTTTGAAACATTCCAGTTCTTGAATGATCTATGACGACGTCCGCCGATCTGCATTGGCGCAGCGCACACGCGCTTCGACCGGTTGCAACGCCCTCGCGCTCAACTTGCACACGACTGCAAGATGGGCGTGCACGACGAGAGACCCGTCTCACGTCGTGCCGAGCGTCCTGTAGTAGTCCTTCAAAACGGCGACGACCTCCGGCCGGCTGAACTCAGGCGGAACCTCTTCGCCGAGCGACAGCATTTCGCGCTGGCGGGTACCCGAGACGGACAGATGATCCTTCGCATCGTGCGGGCAGGTCTTGCCGGTCGCCATGCCGCCGCAGCGATAGCAGTAGAACGTCACATCGATCTTGAGCGGTTGACACAACAGCGCGCCGTCCCACAGCTCATCGAAAATGTGCTGGGCATCGAACGGGCCATAGTAACTGCCGACGCCGGCGTGATCGCGTCCGACGACCAGATGCGAGCAGCCGCCTCGCGCGGACCGGCGTAACGCATCTCGATCGGGTAGCCGGCCTGGATCGCGATGTTGGGCTTGAAGTAGTTGTCGATCATCGCCTGGATTGCGCGGGTGCGCACTTCGGCGGGGATGTCACCTGCCTTGAGCTTACCGAGCACCTGATGGATGAAGATGCCATCGGTCACCTCGGCCGCGATCTTGGCGAGGTGCTCGTGACTGCGGTGCATGGGATTGCGCGTCTGGAAGGCGGCAACCTTGGTCCAACCGCGCTGCTCAAACTCGCGTCGCGCCTCCTCCGGCCGCAAATAGAGGCCCTTGTACTTGCTCGGGTACTCGCCCTCCGACAGGGCCGTCACGCGCCCACCGATGTTGACCGCACCCTGCTGCATGACCTTTTCGACGCCGGGATGCTTGGGATCGGTCGTGCGGAACACATGCTTGCATTCGAGATCGCGGTCGATCGTGTATTTCTCTCGGACCAGCAGCGTGCCGAGAATCTCCCCGGTTTCACCGTCGGCGAGCGTCGGGCGCGAGCGACAACGTGATCGGGATCGGCCAGAACACGCCGTTTGCGAGCTTCATGTCGGTGACCGACGACCGCCAGTCGTCGTGGCCCATAAACCCGTCGAGCGGCGTGTAGGCGCCCATGCCGAGCATGAAGAGATCGGACACTTCGCGCGACGTGATCGGCACTTTCTTCAGCCGCTCGGCCCGCTTCAGGCCTTCGGCGCGCTCTCCGACCGGCACGAGCAACGGTTTTAGGCCGTGCCCGCCATGCGGCACTACGAGCTTGGACATACGGCGCGTCTCCCCTCGAAATTCTAGGTCCGACATTTTTGTGCTGGCAATCTTATTGATCACGATGGGGGCACGAAGCAAGCCGCGCGGTACGATGCGTCTCGCCCAATGAGACAACGATCCAGCCAGTGGATATGCGGGGGAATCGCCAACGGTGCGACTGAAACGGGCATCGATCGGGTCTGGCGATTGAAATCATTCGCACAATGCGTTGGATTAGCGCCGCGCTTGCACTGCAACATGATCGGAGAACAATTCCCCCGACAAGGATGCATCACAGCGCATGGCCGACCTGCCCAAGGACGCACGGAACGCTTCAACCGCCCAAGCGGCCCCCATCGTTGGCGGGCTGCAGCAGTTCGATATTGCTGCCGGCCTGCTTTTGACGATTGCCATTGCAGCGGCGGCGTTCGTACTGCGCTTGATCCCAGGCGTCGGCGTCCTGAGCCCTTTGATCCTCGCCGTGGTGATCGGTATGGCGTGCAACGCCACGATCGGACTACCGGTCTGGGCGCGAGCCGGCATAGCTTTCGTGCTGCGGCGGATCCTGCGGTTTGCGATCGTGCTGCTCGGTTTGCAGTTGACGGTTGCCCAAGTGATCGATGTCGGCGCTACCGGCATCGGCATCATCGCCGTGACACTCGCCGCGACATTCGTCTTTACGGTCTGGCTCGGGCGCGTCCTCGGCGTCGACCGTAAGCTGACCGAGCTGATCGCCGCCGGCACCTCGATCTGCGGCGCCTCCGCCATCATCGCGACCAACACCGTAACGCGCGCACGGGGCGAGGACGCGGCCTATGCGCTGGCCTGCGTGACCTTGCTCGGTTCGATCGCGATGTTCGTGTACCCGATGCTCGGCAGCCTCATGCATCTCAGTCCGCACGCCTACGGCCTCTGGGCTGGTGCCTCGATCCATGAGGTTGCGCAGGTGGCTGCTGCCGCGTTCCAGGGCGGGCCGGAAGCCGGCGAAATTGGCACTGTCAGCAAGCTCTCGCGTGTCATCTTTCTGGCGCCCCTCATCATGCTGCTCGGCGCGATCGCCGTCCGGAGGGCCAATCCCGATGACGACGGCAAGCCCGCCCCCTCCGCGCCGGTGCCGTGGTTCGTGCTCGGCTTCGCGGGCCTGATCCTGCTGAACAGCATGATGCCGCTCCCGCCGGTAGCGAAGTCGGCGGCCGGCACGTTGACCACCTTCCTGCTGACCATGGCGTTGGCGGCAATGGGTCTCCAGACCAGCATTGCGCGGCTACGCGACCGCGGCATACGTCCCCTGCTCCTGGGGTGCGGCGCGACCCTCTTCATCGCGGGATTCAGCCTGACACTGGTGCTGCTTCTCGTGTAGTGTTTTGGGGCTATGACCCTTGAACAGCTTCGCATATTTGTCGCCGTCGCCGAGCATGAGCACGTCACGCAGGCGGCGCGTCATCTCAATCTCACGCAATCCGCGACCAGCGCCGCTGTCGCGGCGCTCGAGCAGCGCTACGCGACGAAGCTGTTCGACCGGATCGGGCGTCGCATCGCGCTGACCGACGCCGGCCGCCTGTTTCTGGTCGAGGCCCGCGCCGTGCTCGCGCGGTCCACCGCCGCGGAAACGGTTCTCGCGGATCTCGCAGGACTGAAGCGCGGCCACCTGAGCCTCGCGGCCAGCCAAACCGTCGGCAACTACTGGTTGCCGAAGCTGATGCACCAATTCCAGCTCAGCTACCCGGGTATCGATCTCAAATTGTCGCTCGGCAATACCGAAACGGTTGCGGGGCAGGTGCACGAGGGATTGGCGGACATCGGCTTCATCGAGGGCGAGATCGATGACCCGGCGCTGACAGTTCGCCACGTCGCCGAAGACAAGCTGGTCCTCGTCGTTTCTCCCAATCATGCCTGGGCGCAGAGGCGGCCACAGTCACCGAAGGACTTTGCCGCCGCACGCTGGATTTGCCGCGAGCCTGGCTCCGGCACACGCGCTGTGCTCGAGGCTGCGCTGCCCGCCCTCGGCATGGAACGAGACCAGCTCCAGATCGCCCTGGAGCTCCCATCCAACGAGGCCGTGTGCGCGGCTGTAGAGGCCGGCGCCGGGGTGACGATCTTTTCGCGGCTCGTCGCCGAGCGGGCGCTGAAGGCGGGCTCCCTCATCCCGGTCACCGCCGATCTGCCCCGGCGAAACTTCTCGATCCTGCGGCACAAGGAGCGCTACGTGACGCAGGTATCAGCCGCTTTCCACGACCTCGCCGTCGCAGCACAGAGTACGGACGCTTACTGACGGCAGTAGTCGCCCTCGCTCAACTTACGGACTACATTCCTGCCATGAGCTAGCCCCGTTGTTCAGCAGCCCCATAAGCGTCTATGGTGCCGCCTTCGAACATGACTCGCGCCGTCGACGATGGCGCCAACGATAACCTCGGAGGAAACCACACATGGCAATCAAGCCATCCACCACGTCTGCCAAATTCAAGCGCCGCACGGTTCTGGCCGGGCTTGGTGCGACCATCGCAATGCCGGGCATCATTCGCGCTCAGGGCGCGAGTGTCGTTCGCATCGGCGTGCCGACGAAAACGTACTATCCGACCATCATTGCCGAAACCGCGATCCGCCAGAAACTCTTCGAGAAAGAGGGCATCAAAGCGGAACTCACCATCTACCGGAGTGGCGCGGAGGGCTTCGAGGCTCTCGCCGCCGGCGCCGCCGACATCGTCATGAACTCGTCCATGAGCGTGGCGGGCGGCCTCAAGCGCGGCGTCAATGCCCGCTGTGTCGCCAACGCCGCCAACGGTTACTATGGCTGGCAGCTTGTCGTGAAAGCGGACTCACCGATCACCAAGCCGGCCGACCTCGCCGGCAAGAAGGTTGGCATCACCTCGGCCGGCTCGGGCACCGACATCCTCGCGCTGTGGACGGTCGCCGCGCACAAGATCCAGTTTACGCGCGTCCCGCTCGGCGGCGGCGGTCTGGTGCCGAACCTGCTGACCGGCAATATCGACGCGACGGTGCTTTACTCGCCCCTGACGTTCAAGGTGGTCGACGAGAAGGTCGCGCGCACGATCATCAACTATGGTGATGCCGTACCCGCGCATTCAACCGGGAGCTGGATCGCCACCGACAAGGTCATCAAGGAGAAACCCGAAGTCGTCCAGAAGGCGGTGAACGCGCTCTTTGGTGGCGTCGGCTTCCTCGTCGACGACAAAAATCGTGACGCAGCCGTGAAGCTGGTTGCCGAGATCGACGAAATTCCCGACAAGATCGCGGCCTTCGAGCTCGACGGCAACATCAAGCACATCTCGCGTACCGGCGAGTTCAAGCTCGAGTGGATGGAGCGAGCGCTGGAAAACGCGCGCCTGATCGGCATGAAAGAGCTCGCAGAGGCGAACGAGATCTTCACCGACAAGTTCAAGCCGGTTCCGACCAAAGCCTGAGCCACAATTCCCGATAGGCCGCCCGCTGGCTGTGCGAACACTCGCACGGCCAGCGACGTTCAACTTTACGATTCGCTGGGCTTTCCGTGAAACGCTGGCACATCATTCTCGTGCGGTTAGCGATACTGGCGACCATCCTGGCCGCCTGGGAACTGCTACCGCGCACCGGAACCGTCAATCCTCTCCTGCTGCCGCCGCTGAGCGAAGTCCTGGTGACGCTGAAGGTTCAGCTCGCGCGGCCACTCGTGCAGGAAGCGATCCTCATTACGGCACTTGAGGTGATCGTCGCCTTCATTATCGCGGTCCCGCTCGGTGCCGCCGCGGGAGTCGCCATCGCCGAATTTCCCTATGCGGGCGCGATCTTCAAGCCGATGCTGTTCTACGTCTTCAGCATCCCCAAATCGATCTTCCTGCCGATGTTCATCCTCATCTTCGGCATCGGCTTTCAACAGAAAGTCGCCTACGCCGCCTTCACGACGGCGTTCGTCGTCCTGATGAGCGCGACGGCAGCAGTCGAGTCCGTCAAATCCGACTACGTCCTGGTCGCACGATCGTTCGGCGCTACGCCGTTGCAGATCCTGCGCCGCGTGTACGTGCCAAGCATGATGCCGGTCCTGCTCGAGACCCTGCGCATCTCGATGATCTTCAACTTCACTGGCGTGATGATCGCGGAAATGTACGCGTCGCGCACCGGCATCGGCCACCTGATCTCCAATTGGGGTGAGAATTTCCAGATGCCGCAGCTTTTCGCGGGCGTCATCATTCTCTCGGTGGTGGCCATCGCATTCAACGAAACCGTGCGCTATCTGGAGGCTCGATGCAGTACGTGGCGAACATGACAGCGGCGCAGACGACCAGCGCTGCGATCGAGGTCGATCACGTCAGCCACGTCTACGCCTCGGCGGAAGGCGGCGTACCGGCGCTCGACAACGTCTCGATGAAGGTCGGCGCGGGGAAATTCATCGTCATCGTCGGCCCGAGCGGTTGCGGCAAGACCTCCCTGCTGATGATGCTGGCAGGGCTGCGCGCTCACCGAAGCCCGATCCCGAGCGCGTCGGCGTCATCTTCCAGGAGGCAAGCCTCTTTCCCTGGCTGACGACGCTCGACAATATCGAGTTTCCGCTGAGCCTGCGCGGGATGTCGCGGGAGGAACGCCGCCGCCGCTCCGAGCCGATGCTGTCGCTGGTCGGCCTCACGGGATTCGGCGAGCGTTACCCGCACGAGCTGTCAGGTGGCATGAAGCAGCGCGTCTCGATTGCTCGGGGCCTTGTCCAGGATCCGCCGGTACTGCTGATGGACGAGCCGTTCGCCGCCCTCGACGAGCAGACCCGCATGACCATGGGCCATGAGCTGCTGCGCATCTGGTCGACGACCAACAAGACCGTTGTCTTCATCACCCACAGCCTGACCGAGGCAGTCTATCTCGCCGACGAGGTGTATGTGATGTCGCCGCGTCCCGGCCGGATGCTCGATCACATCATGATCGACCTGCCGCGACCGCGCACCTACGAGATGATGGCGACCGACACGTTTGGCCGCCTTCGCGATCGCATCTGGCAGCAGATCCGCAAGTCCCACTGAGGTCCACGATGCGCCGTCCCGATCCCAGAACCGTCCGCTGGAGCATCCTGATCGGGATGCTGGTCCTATGGGAGCTGGTGCCGCTGACGGGCCTTCTGCCGGAGCTGTTCCTGCCCCGCCTGTCGAAGACGCTCCATGTGCTGTGGCTCGATCTCGACAAGTATTTCGCGGCGCTTCTCGTGACGCTCTACGAGGTCGCCATCGCAATGGTCATCGCTTGCGGGTTCGGCATCGTCGCAGGCGCCACTATTGGCGGCATCGCGGCGCTCCGCGAACTACTGCTGCCGGTCTTTTCGAGCCTCTACGCCGTACCGATCGTGATCCTCTATCCAATCTTCACCGCCTGGTTCGGAATCGGCTCCGAATCCAAGATCATGTTCGCGGGCATCTACGGCTTCTTCCCCGTCATGCTTTCGACGGCGGCCGGCATCCGCACCATCGATCCGCAATTCCTGTTGGCCGCGCGCAGCATGGGCGCCACGGTCTACCAGCAGATCACACGCGTCATCATTCCGGCATCGCTGCCGACCGTATTCGGCGGATTGCGCCTCGGTGGGGCGCTTGCCATTATCGGCGTCGTGGTCTCCGAAATGCTCACCGCGTCGGCGGGGATCGGTTATCTCGTCACATTGAACCGCACGATCCTCGACAGCCCCCGGGTCTTCGCCGGGATCCTCGCGATTCTGGTGCTCTCCGTCGCCTACGACATTCTGGCGCGCGCACTGGAGCGGCGGATGGTCGTGTGGCAATCGGCGGGTCGGAAACAGCAGGATACACCGCGGCCGATCGCCGGCGGCGCGCCGGCTCCGGCCGCCGCATAGCATTGCACTAAATCGAACGAGCCCGCGGCGAGCGTCGCTACGCGCTCGAGCACAAGGAGAACAAGCCATGGCCAACAAGATCCTGCCCACAACCGTGGTCGGCAGCTACCCCCAGCCCGACTGGCTCGTGAACCGCGAGATGCTGTCGAAGTCCGTGCCGCGCGTGCGCATGAACATCTGGCGCATTCCCGACGAGCAGCTCGAGCAGGCGCAGGACGACGCGACGATCCTCGCGATCCGCGACATGGAGCGGGCGGGCATCGACATCATCACCGACGGCGAGGCGCGCCGCGAGAGCTATTCGAACCGTTTCGCAACGGCGCTCGAAGGCATCGATGCGACTCAGGCCGGCGAAGTCATCGCACTCACCAATAATTCGCGGACGCCAGTGCCGCGCGTTGTCGGAAAGATCCGCCGCACCCATGCCGTCGAGACGCGCGACATGGAGTTTCTGCGCCGCAACACCGATCGGCTCGCGAAGATCACATTGCCCGGCCCCTTCACCATGAGCCAGCAGGCCAAGAACGAGTTCTACAAGGATGCGGACGAGATGGTGATGGACTACGCCGCCGCGGTGAACGCGGAGGCTCTCGATCTCGTCAAGGCTGGCGCCGACGTCATCCAGCTTGACGAGCCGTGGCTGCGCAACGATCCCGACGCGGCGAAGCGCATCGCGATCAAGGCGATCAACCGGGCGCTCGAAGGCATCAAGGTGCCGACGGTGATCCATCTCTGTTTTGGCTACGCGGCCGTCGTCCCCGGATCGACCAAGCCGGTCGGCTACTCGTTCCTACCCGAGCTTGCCGACTCTGTTGCCGAGACGATTTCCATTGAAGCTGCGCAGCCCAAGCTCGATCTTGGCATCCTGAAGGAATTGTCGTCGAAGAAGATCATGCTTGGCGTGCTCGATCTCGGCGACAAGTCGGCCGAGACGGCAGAGAAGGTTGCTGAGCGCATCCGCGCGGGCCTCAAATTCATCGCCGCCGACAAGCTCGTGCCGGCGCCCGATTGCGGCATGAAGTATATGTCCCGCGAGCTGGCCTTCGCAAAACTCAAGGCACTCGCCGATGGTGCCGCGATCGTGCGCAAGGAACTGTCGTAACGACCGGCGGCGCGCCACTGCTTTACGATGTGGAGCGCCGCCATATCGCGCTGGTTCTCGGCGGCGTGGCCAGGCTGGTCATCGTCGTGCGCACGGTCGATTGCTCGCTGCGGCTGGCGCGAGGGAGACGGGATGGCTCGGAACGCTCTCATCGTATGCGCCCTCGCCGCGACAATGTGGGGCACGGTGCCGGCCTCGGCACAACTCGCCGATCTCGGCCCGCCCGGCAAACCCTTCGCGGAAATGACACCGCCGCCGCCGCCCGACTATGCGCAACGGTCGGCATGGGCGGTCTGGCCAGGCGTCGCAAGTGCGGCCGATGCGGTGCCAGCGGGGGCGCGACCCGCTCGCGCAACGCAGCCGGATGCCGATGTCTTCTTCATCCATCCGACGACCTATCTCGGCAACGAGACCTGGAACGCGACGTTCGATGCCGGCGGCGCGACGGGGCGGCAGTTGGATGAGGTTGTCCTCATCTACCAGGCGAGCGTGTTCAACGCGTGCTGCCGCATTTTCGCGCCGCGCTATCGTCAGGCGACGATGAGTGCCTTCCTGCGACCCGGTGCCGACAGCTTCAAAGCATACGATCTCGCCTATTCGGACGTCCTGCGCGCGTTCGATCACTACATCGCGCACGAGAACAACGGCCGTCCCTTCATATTGGCGAGCCACAGCCAAGGGTCTCTGCACGCAACGCGGTTGATTCAGGAGCGTCTCGCGGCGCGGTCCGATGTGCGCCGACGCTTGGTGGCCGCCTACGTCGTGGGCGCGACCCTGCCGAACGCTTCCACTCTCACGGGGCTGCCCGTGTGCAGCAGCCGTACTCAAACGGGTTGTCTCATCGGATGGAACAGCGCGGCGCGATTGACGCCGCTCGCACTTGGACGCGGCCTCATGGTGACCTGGAACAAGGACCGCTATCGAGCGGTGCGCCGCGACAGGTGGCTTTGCGTCAATCCGCTAACGTGGACGCAGGCCGGAATCGTCTCAGCATCGGCCAATCATGGCGCGCTTCCGTTCCCCGGTATCGGGAAGCCGATACCTGAACTGCGCCGTGGTGTCACTGGTGGAAGGTGCAGCAGGGGGCGCTTGGTTATTTCGATCGCGGTCGACAAGCGCGCCGGATTTTCCGATGTGCTCACCCGGTTCGGCAGCTATCACAACCTCGACTATTCGCTTTTCTATGACAGCATTCGTCGAAATGCCGTCGAGCGAGTCGCGGCGTTCAAGCCGAATTGATCCTCGAAGTACGCGGGAGCGGAGTGGAGGATTGCCGCTCCCGCGCGTTCACGATACGCAGGCCCTATTACATACCGGGCAGGATCGCGATGTCGGAGATGGTTCCGCTCAGACCGGCAATCTTGCCGACTGGCTTCGCGGCGCCGCTCGCCAAGTCCACCGTGTGGAGCGCGCCACCGGCCATAAGCCAGCCGACGTTGGCGCCCTTGCCGTCCGACCAGACGTCGAAGGCGATCGGGCCGTCAACCGCCACGCCGAGCTTGCCGAGCGTCGAAACGACACCGTCATTCGGCGGCGCCTGCTTCAGGAGCGTGCCGCTCGCGGCGTCGATATCATAGAGGGTCGTTTCCTTGGTGCCGGCAAAGCTGTTGCTGTAACCCGCGGCAGTTACCTTCGGCGTCTTGCCCTTGGCGGCGTCGCTGTCCGAATACTTCAGCGATCCGTCAACGATCGTCTTGCCGTCCTCGACGTTGATACGCAGGCTCATGCCGGTGCTGGTGAGGACGCGCAGCCGATCGGCCGCTGGATTGAAGTCGACGATAATGGTCGCGCCAGCCGGCAGCTTCTCGCTGATCTGGCTCTTCTTTTCCCATTCGCCCGTCTTGTGATCGACGACCACGATCGTGCCGTCCGCCGTCATGCCATAGAGCTTGCCGTCCGCAGGGCGCACGTCGATGCCCACGAGCTTGGCACCGTTGGCGAGCTTCGATGATCCGACGACCTTCTTCTGCTCGGTGTCGATCCACACGATCGTGTTGCCATCCTTCAGGCCGGCCAGCGTTGCCGCCGTCGCAGCAGTCGCGCCAAACGCTGCAGCAACGGCGAGTCCGAGTCCGACAGTCGCTGTCTTCGCGACGACACAGATACTCATGAATTGAATCTCCCTTTCGTAACCAGCTCGACAGTTGAGCTGTTGAAGGTACGGGAGACGGAGACGGTGGTTTCGCGGTGTTTGATTTTTTCATCCTTGGCCGCCGGTCGCTACGCGCACCTGCGCGCGTAAAAGGCAATCGGTCGCGCCGCGGAAAAAGTCTGCGCTAATTGGTCGCCGGAAGCAGTTTCGCGTGAAGCGCCGGGCTAGTCGGCCGCCCTGTCGGCGAGCCTCCTTCCGGCTCCAGGCTCACGCCGAACGTCGCGCGCTGCAGAAGTGCAGGATCGAATTCGGTCAAGCTCTTACGGGTCGGCGCGAGATCATCGTTTACGAGACCCAGTGATTGCGGCGCGGGCCCGATCTCGTTGGAAGCGATCCAGAGTTGATACGTCTTGCCAGGCTGGCGCTCGGCGCTGACCGGACGCAAGGTCAATTCGCGGGTCTTCAAATCGATCGTCAGGTAGAACACCGGCTGAACGTCACCGTGCTGAAAGACCCCGACGAAGTTGGTCGGCTGCGCCCGGTAGACCTGTTCGCGCACGCCGATTGCCAAAACCAGGGCGGCTGCGATCGCCGAGGCCGCGAAGGCCGCGCGCCGCCAGCGTTGAACTTGGCGCTTCAATTGCCCGATTTCCACCGGCGCTGCGCGATCATCGGTCGGTGTATCGAGACGACGTTCGATCCGAGTCCACAGACCGACCGGCGGTGCGATCTCGCGCGTCTCCGCATCGAGCGGAGCGAGACGCAACTCCCAATCGCGGATCGCCGCATCGAGTGCGGGTTCTCGCAGACGCCGGGCTGCGACAACGGCACGCTCCGCCGGATCGAGCGTTCCGAGAACGTACTCGCCGGCGGTTGCGTCGATGTCGTTGTCGGTCGTCATGTCGTCAGACAGGTCCGAAGTTGTTTCAGGCTGCGGTGCAGCCATGTTTTGATCGTTGCCGCCGGATGCCCGAAAAGCTGCCCCAGCTCTTCACGCGACCGACCTTCGAGATAGGCGAGTTTCACAATGTCCCGACGCTGGGGCTCCAAGGCGTCGAGGCAGGATTGCAGACGAACGTAGTCCGCGGTCAACTCCATCTGCTCCGATATCAGCATCGCTGGATCTTCGATCTCATCGACACCGCCAACGTCATCCAACGCGACCGGACGAACCTTCCGCACCTCGTCGACGGCCCGGTTACGCGCGATCGTCGCCATCCAGGTGATGGCTGCCGCACGCGTCGGATCGAACGAGCGGGCATTGTTCCAGATCCGAATATAGGTCTCTTGAAGTACTTCGTCCGCCAGATCCCGACGCTTCACTATACGGAGCACGATGCCGTAGAGTTTCGCCGATGTCGCGGAATAGAGACCACTGAACGCCACGCGATCAGCCGCCGCAACACGCCGGATAAGATCGTTCAATTGATCGGGCGTTGTCGGCATTGGGGTGCGGCAGACCTCTGTTTACAGCCCAACGCTGGTGCCGCCGCACCGGTTCAGACCTGAAGCGCAGGATGGCGCAGGCGCACTGAAATGCAAGGGCGGTTTTGGGGCGCCTGACAAACAATTCCGTACTTGCTTGAAACTTTTGCGGCGCAACGTCGTAACTTCCCGCGATCGAGAAACGGAAACCTGCAAGTGGAGGTGCCGAACGATGAAGCGCGCCCTGTTCGTGCTGGCCGCTGGTATGGCGTTCAGTGCATCGGCGGTTGCCGCCGATGACTACGTGAACTGGCCCGTCCTAATGAGCACGTTTCCCTCTACGGGCGGCGGAGGGATTACGATCAAAGGCTATGACCCAGTCATTGCGAACGGCAAATGCCTGACGACCTTCATGGCCGTCGAAGCTGGCGATAATCCGCCGGTCTACGCGAACATTGCGGAATTCGAGGCTGTCGCAACCGATGGCGGCATCTTGTGCACCAACGGAAAATGGCGGGCCTTCGATGGCGGTGGGAGCGGCACGACGCCGTTCCGATTCTTTTTCAAAGACGGCATCTTTCGCGCCGCGCCTTGATGGTGGTTACGGCTGTGTCGTGCTCATTCAATGGGACAAGCCGATCGCGTTCGTCGAGCCGGAAAGCTGAGCGTCAATTCTGGATTGCGTAGCCGACAAGATAGATTGCCGCGAACGCGGCAACAATCATGATCCCGGAAAACACGAGAACCCGCAGATTGGTCTTCCGCTTGTTTCCTTGTCGGATTTCCGTGTCCGTCTTGTGCGGATCGTAGGTTTCCTGGTCCGTCATGGTGATCTCCGATCCTTGCGCGGTTTCAGTTGGGGCAACGCGTGTGCGCTGCAGCGGTTCCCCGGTGCGAACTGCCGCCATGCGCGGCGCGGAGGTTGACGCCGGTCCCTCTTCGCGACCATGTTGCAGATGCGAAAACTGCATCGAACCAATCGGAACGTCCGATGAACGAATTGCAGGGGCCTGGCCCCACGTCGCGGGTGTTCTTCTCTCAGCGCCTGCGTCTTCACTATGTCGACTGGGGCAATAGCACTGCGCCGCCACTCGTCCTGCTCCACGGCGGGCGCGACCATTGCCGTAACTGGGACTGGGTAGCGGAGCGCTTGCGTACCCGCTGGCACGTGATTGCGCCTGATCTGCGCGGTCATGGCGACAGCGAGTGGTCGCGTACCGGCACCTACAATATGATCGGCTACATCTACGATCTCGCGCAGCTCATCCATCAGCTCCGGCTCGCCCCGGTTACGATCGTCGGCCACTCGCTCGGCGGCAATATCGCGCTCCGCTACACGGGTATTTATCCAGAGACCGTCAAGCGCCTCGTCGCGATCGAGGGCCTCGGACCATCGCCGAAAAAAGCCGCCGAACGCTACGGCAAGCCAATCGACGAACGCATCGCCAACTGGATCGAAGACCAGCGCAAGCTCTCCGGCCGCCTCTCGCGCCGCTACGCGACGATCGAAGATGCCTACGCGCGGATGCACGAGGAGAACAAGCATCTCTCGCCCGAGCAGGCGCGACACCTGACGGTGCACGGCATCAACCAGAACGAGGATGGCACCTATAGCTGGAAGTTCGACAATTACGTGCGCTCCTGGCCACCCGATGATATCCCGCAATCGGATCTCGAGCACTTGTGGTCGCGGATTGCCTGCCCGACGCTGCTTGTCTACGGCAAGGAAAGCTGGGCCTCCGATCCGCGCGGCGACGGGCGTATCGCGCATTTCAAGACCGCGAGCGTGGTCCAATTCGAGCGCGCCGGACACTGGGTCCACCACGATCGCCTCGAGACTTTCATGCAAATCGTAGAACCCTTCGCCGCCGGCCAGCCGATCCCGCAGAACCTCGAAGGCGTGGCCTGATTTCTCCGAGACCACAGGCGACGCCCATAAAACCCGCACCGGAAGCCCATGAGCACGACAGACGCTGCACGCACCGCCATCGCCGATGACCCGATCGCCGCCCTCGTCCGCAGCGGCAAGACACCCGCCGACATCGTTGCCGCCGTCGCCGCGGACGCCGAATTGGTCACAACACCGTGCGGCGACGGCCGGTTGGTCTGGCGTCGGTGGGGACGCGGCCGCCCGGTGGTGCTGGCGCACGGCGGCTCCGG
>LNEA01000349.1 GCA_001464855.1 Rhizobiales bacterium Ga0077530 | reverse complement strand
ATTCGCACCTGCAACTTCAGCCGCGGCGGCACCTATCGCGGCTGCCTCTCGTCCTACACCTGCCGCATCTGCCGCCCGCAACGGGTGCGCTGCTCGGCGTCCGACATCGCGAGCGGCCGCCGCCAGTGCACCGAACTCATCTGCACCTGGGGCGGTTGATCGCGCGGTCCCCACCATCCTCGACCTCCGCGTGACGGTCTGGTCTGCCTTCCAGAGCACCCACGGCATATCGACAGCGGCGGTACAGCGCTGTAGCCATGTGACCGTCTCGCCGCAGAGGCCGGATCGAGACCGGGGGGAGCATGGCCGTCCAGACGACAGAGCGCGCACAACGGCTGCCGCTGGAGCTGTTGCTGCTCGGCGTCGTCGGTTTCCTTTGGGGCGCGCAGTTCGGCTTCACCAAGATCCAGCTCGAGTCGATGCCGCCGGTGACGAGCGTGGCGATCCGCCTGATGTTTGGCGCCGTGTTCATGTGGGGTATCGTGATCGCCCAGGGCGTAACGGTGCCGTTCGGGTTCAGGACATGGCGGGACTTCGCCACTCAGGGATTGTTGACGAGCGCCGGGCCCGGCGGCCTCATTGCCTGGGGTCAGCAGTACGTCGACAGCGCGCTGGCCGCGATCCTCAACTCGACGTCGCCTATTCTCGTCATGCTGGTGACGCTCCTCTATACGCGACAGGAGAGCATCGGGCCGCGACGCTTTCTCGGCCTCGCCATCGGGCTCGGTGGAGTCATCACGATCATCGGCTTTGAGGCGTTGAAGGGTCTCGATCGCGGCTTCGCCGGTCAGATCGTGATCATGATGGCGACGCTCGGTTATGCCAGCGCGACGCTGTTCGGCCGCCGCTTCACGGGTATTTCGCCGGTTGCGACCGCGGCCGCGACCGTAACCTGCTCGGCGATCATGATGACCATTCTCGCCTTCATCACGGAGAGACCGCTGGCGATCGATCCCTCGTCGCGCTCGCTCTACGCGACGATTGCGGGCGGCATTTTCTGCAACGGAGTCGGCAGCGTCATCTACTTCCGCCTGATCCGGACGCTGGGTTCGCTCGGCACCTCGACGGTGAGCTTCCTGAAGGCGGCTTTCGGCGTCGTCATCGGCTGTTTCCTGCTGGGCGAGACCTTCACGGTGTCCATTGCGATCGGCCTCGCCGCGGTGCTGATCGGCGTCGTCGCGGTGAATGAGCCGAGCAACGGTAAGGTGCCCGCGAGATCATGAGCGTGCCCACCGAGGAAGTGCCGGCCGAACCGCCGCTGCGGACCATCGTGCTGTTGGCGTTGGCAGCATTCGGCGGTGCGCTCAACATTCGCATTAGCGATTCACTGCTGCCTCAGGTGGCCGCCGGATTCTCGACCACCATCGGTTCGGCTGCCATCATCGTGACCGCCTTTACTGTCGGTTATGGCCTGTTTCAGCTCGTCTTCGGGCCGGTGGGCGATCGTTTCGGCAAGTACCGCGTCGCGGGCATCATGTCGCTCGGCGCGGGGATCGCAACGACATCCGCCGCTTTCGCCGACACGCTCGGCGAGCTCACGCTCGCGCGATTTGCCGCCGGTGCGATCAGCTCCGCCATCATTCCGTTGGCTTTCGCATGGATCGGCGATGCCATCCCGTTCGAGCGACGGCAGGCGGTGTTGGCACGGTTCCTGACCGCGCAGTTCAGCGGCATCCTGCTGTCGCAGGCGGCGGGCGGATACATCGGCGCGCAGTTCGGCTGGCGCACGGTGTTCGTCGTTGTCGGAGCCGTCCATCTCGCCGCCAGCATCGCGCTGCTGACCGAACTCAAATTCAATCCCGGGGCTCAGCCCGTCGGCGCGCCAGGCGCCAACAGTTTCCGCGCCATGCTCGAGGGATCGCGCAAGATCCTCGCCCGACCGTTCGTGCGCGTCATGCTCATCGCGGTGTTCCTGGAGGCGTTCGCGATGTACGGCGCCTTCTCCTATGTCGGCGCGGACCTCGTACACCGGCTGGGCGCGAGCTTTGCGCTGGCGGGGATCGTTCTCGCGGTGTTCGGCGTCGGGGCGCTCGGCTACTCGTTCAGCGCCCGCTGGCTGCTCTCGCGGTTCGGGGAGCGCGGTCTCGTCATGCTCGGCGGTGGGATCATTGCCGCTGGATTTGGCTTGCTCGCCGTCGCGCCGACGGTGGCGCTGACGACCCCGGCATTGGTGTTGCTCGGTTTCGGCTTCTACATGTTCCACAACACGCTGCAGACCAACGCGACGCAGATGGCGCCGGAGGCACGCGGGCTTGCGGTGTCGCTGTTCGCGTTCTGCCTGTTCATCGGCCAGTCGATCGGCGTGGCGCTGGCGGCCCCGATCGTCGACCACCTCGGCGCCCAACCCATATACCTCGCCGCCGCCGTCCTGCTGCCCCTGACGGCGCTGTGGTTTCGGCACCGGCTGGCCACGCGGGAGATGATCTGAGGTCTGCTTTTCCGATAGGGCAGGCCGTCTACTGGGGGTTGCCGGGCCTCGCACGAAACCCCATTTCATGATACAAAGCAGGAAACCCGAGCCACCGCGTCGACCTTGAATCGACGCCTGGAGATGACCGATGAGCACGCCCCGTCCACGCCCCACTGTCCTGTCGCTGACCCCCGCCGCCGCGGCCCGGGTCAAGTCGATCATGGCCGCCAAAGGCCCCGATGTCGCCGGACTCAAGATTGGCATCAAGAAGGGCGGCTGCGCCGGCATGGAATACACGATGGAGTGGGCGACCAGCGCCGGCAAATTCGACGAGGTGGTCGAGCAGGATGGCGCCCGCGTGATCATCGATCCGCAGGCTGTGCTCTACCTTCTCGGCACGCAGATGGACTACAAGGTCGACAAGCTGTCGGCGCAATTCGTCTTCAACAACCCGAATCAGTCGAGCGCCTGCGGCTGCGGCGAGAGCGTCAACCTGACGCCGGTCGACAAGGGCCGACTCGAGGCGCTGAAGGCCTGATGTCCGCTCTCGAAATGTCCCGCCCCCCCGGCGAGCCGGCCTGGGTGGATGAGGTGCTTCGGTTCTGGTTCACCGAACTCACCTACGAGCAGTGCTTCAAAAAGGATGACGTGGTCGATCGGCAGATCGACGAGCGGTTCGGCGCTATCCATGCGCGACTCGCCGCCGACACCGGTTCGATCGACACGGCGGCGCCGCGCGAACTGCTCGCTGCAATCGTCGTGTTCGATCAATTCTCGCGCAACCTGTTCCGCGGCACTCCCCGCGCGTTTGCGTCCGATCCT
>LNEA01000348.1 GCA_001464855.1 Rhizobiales bacterium Ga0077530 | reverse complement strand
GGCATGCTGATGCTCGACCCGATCGGTGCCGACAACGAGCGCGGCGTCATGATCAATACGTCATCGGTCGCCGCCGAGGACGGCCAGATCGGCCAGGTCGCCTATGCCGCGTCGAAGGGTGGGGTAAAGTCCATGGTGCTGCCCATCGCGCGCGACCTCGCCCAGAGTGGCATTCGCGTTTGCGCGATCCTGCCGGGCCTGTTCCACACGCCGATGTTCGACGGCCTGCCCGAGGACGCGCGCCGCTCGCTCGCCGCGACGGTGCCGTTTCCCCCACGCCTCGGCAGTGCCACGGAGTACGCATCGCTCGCCATGCACATCTGCGAGAACGTCATGCTCAACGGCGAGTGCATTCGCCTCGACGGCGCCATCCGACTGGCGCCGCGCTGATCCACACCACCTCAAAAGCAGTCTGAAAACTGGGAGTTTCGCTCGATGAAGAAGATCCTTGCAGCCGTTCTTGCAGCGGGGCTGATGACGACGGTCGCCCTGCCCGCTCAAGCCAAGAAGACGATCCGTCTGACGAGCCAGCTCCCGGCGACGAGTGTGCTCGGCAAGAACGTCGCCATGTTCAAGAAGGAGGTCGAGGAAGCGACGAAGGGCGAGATTGAAATCCAGATCTTCGACAGCGGCCAGCTTTACGACGACAAGGACGTGCCGAAGGCGGTCGGCTCCGGCCAGATCGAAATGGGTATCGCATCGCTCGCCCGCTATGTCGGCGATGTGCCGGCGGTCGACGTCTTCTACGTGCCGTTCCTGTTCGAGAGCGACGAGAAGCTCGCCAAGGCGGTCGCCCCCGGCAGCGTGGTGCGCAAGCCGATCGATGATGCGATCCTCGCCAAAACCGGCGGCCGCGTCCTTTGGTGGCAGGCCTACGGTGCCGCGATCCTGCTGACCAAGGGCGACCCGATCAAGTCGCCCGAGGAGCTCAAGGGCAAGAAGGTCCGCGTATTCGGCAAGCTGCTCGGCACGTGGGTCACGGCCAACGGCGGAAGCCCAGTCAACGTCGCCGGTAACGAGCAGTTCTTCGCCTACCAGCGTGGCACGGTCGATGTCGGCATGACGGCGCCCGACACGATCAAGTCGCGCAAGATCTGGGAAGTGATGAGTTCGGTCACGCTGGGCAACACGGCGGCGGTAGAGTTCCTGGTCGTGATGAACGAGAAGGCGTGGGCCGCTCTGACGCCTGACCAGCAGAAGATTTTCGCCACTGCCGGCCAGCGCGCCGAGAAGACGTTGCGCGCCGAATTCGCGGGCATCGCCAAGGAGGCGATCGACGCCGGCAAGGCCAACAAGATGGTGATCCACACACCGACCGAGGCCGAACTCGTCAAGTGGCGCGCCTCGTCGGACGCGGTGCGTGACGAGTTTCTCAAAACCGCCGGCCCGCTCGGCAAGCAGGTCTACGATGCGGCAGTGGGTCTGAAGTAAGGCGCCTGCTGGATCGATTTCACGGCCCTTCCCGGCAACGGGAGGGGCCGTTTCCGTTGGCCAGCTCTAGATTTCCGATCCGCCGGCCGGAGCTGTGGCGCGCGTCGTGTCAAAGGGCACCGCTGTGAGGTCTTCTGCCGACATTCGCCCGGCCTTGATCCGCTCGCCTTCGAGTTTCTCTTGTTCCAGCGCGGCGGCAAGTTCCTCGCGTGCTCTTTCCGCCTGACGCTGGCGATTCCACAACGATGCATAGAGCCCGCCCTGCTCCATCAGCTCGGCGTGGGTGCCCTGTTCGACGAGCTGGCCTTTGTCGAGGACGATGATGGAATCGGCCGTGACGATCGTCGACAGACGGTGGGCGATGACGAGAGTCGTGCGGTTTTTCGAGACCTTGTCGAGTGCGTCCTGAATCTCCTTCTCGGTATGACTGTCGAGCGCACTCGTCGCCTCGTCGAGCATCAGGATCGGGGGCGCTTTGAGGATCGTGCGTGCGATCGCGACGCGCTGCTTTTCGCCGCCGGAGAGCTTCAATCCGCGCTCGCCGACCATCGTCTCGTAGCCCTGCGGAAGCGTCTTGATGAAGCCGTCGATCTGGGCGAGACGCGCGGCGGCTTCGACGTCGGCCTCGCTCGCGTCAGGGCGCCCATAGAGCAGATTGTACCGTATCGTGTCGTTGAACAGCACGGTGTCCTGAGGCACGACGCCAATTGCATGGCGCAAACTTTTCTGCGTCACGTCGCGGATGTCCTGGCCGTCGATCGTCACGCGCCCCCCAGCGACGTCGTAGAAGCGCAGCAAGATGCGGCTAATCGTTGACTTGCCCGCCCCCGACGGCCCGACGATCGCGACCATCTTTCCGGCAGGCACCTCGAATGTCAGGCCCTCCAGAATGGGCCGATCCACATCATAGTGGAAACGCACGTTTTCGAAGCGCACCGCGCCGCCAGTGACTTCCAGAGCGCGCGCGCCCGGCCGGTCGAAGATCTCGGGCGGCTGTTCGAGCACGTCCATCATGATCTCGATGTCGGTCATGCCCTGCTTGATCTCGCGGTACACCATGCCCATGAAATTGAGCGGGATGAAGAGCTGCAGCATGAGCGCATTGACCATGATGAACTGGCCGAGCGTGTTGACGCCAGCCATGACATCGCGGGCCGACATCACCATGCACAGCGTCAGCGCCACCGTGAAGATCGCCGCCTGGCCGGTGTTGAGCAATGCGAGCGAAATGTAAGTGCGTACGCTCGCCCGTTCGTAGGTCTCGAGCGAGGCGTCGTAGCGCTTGGCTTCCCGTTCCTCGGCGCCGAAATACTTGACCGTCTCGTAGTTGAGTAGGCTGTCGATCGCCTTCGTGTTGGCGTCTCGATCGCTCTCGTTCATGGCGCGACGGATGCGCATGCGCCATTCGGTGGCGAATATCGTGAAGCTCAGGTAGAGCGTGATCATACCGGTCACGACGGCAACATAGCGCCAGTCGAATTCGACGGCGAAGATGACGAGGACGAGCGCGAACTCGACGACGGTCGGCACGAAAGTCATCAGCGTCATGCGCGTGATGTTCTCGATGCCCGAGCGGCCGCGTTCGAGCACGCGTGTCAAACCGCCGGTCTTGCGTTCCAGGTGGAAGCGCAGCGACAGCCGGTGCATGTGCTCGAATGCGTTCAGAATCCTTCCCTCGATTGCGACAGGACCACGATGGCGATCCGCGTGATGCCATAGAGGAGCGTTGCGACGATTGGCGCCCCGATGATCCAGCTCAGAGCTGGCGCTGTCGCTTGCTGTGCACCGGTTGCTGCGACCAGGCCGTCCGTCGCCCATTTGTAGGTGAACGGCATCGACACAGTGACGAGTTTCGCGAATAGCATCAGGATGAGGGAGATCGCGACCGTGCGCTTGAGGTCCGGCCGTTCTTTCGGCCAGACGTACGGCAGGATGCCACGGAGCGCCCGTAATGATCCCCGCTGCGCTCGCGGTGCCGCCGTCGCTTCGGCTTGCATTTAATGTCCCTGATCCGAAGTTCGCCAGTCAATGCTGATGGCGTCCCGAGCGAACCTCAGGCTCGGGATGCTCCGGGGTCCTACCCGGTAAACTGGAGAAATTCTAGTATTGCGCGGAAGAATTGTCCCGCGCGCCGCTTCTATCCACGCCGCGTTGGCGCGCCCGTCAATGCCATCGCGACATGGACGGGCGATGATAGGGATGGCACAGCGGCGGACGCTTGCGAATCGCGGGGCGGCGTCGGGAGCTCCGGTGAGCTTTGTAATGAGCCTGCCCGTAGCGCCGACTATTGTAGTCGGGATGGTAGGGCGGTTCCCATAACCGATACGCCGGCCGTGCGATCCGCGATGCCACATGGCGGGCATCCCGTGTGATATCGACGTGTTCGTGCCTTCGATCTCGCCAACCGCCGCTTGGCGACGATGCGCGCGCGCCGTGCACGGGAAACCTCGACGACCGGCTTTACGTTGGCCTCGCCTGCGCGTGTGGTTGGCGTTGTCGGCATGGATGGCGGCGCGGTTGCCGATGGGCCGCTGCCGCCGCTCGTGCTGTCCTTAGTCGCGGCGGTTGCTTCCGCGCGCTTGCGGGCTTCCGCTTCAGCAGACCTTTGTTCCTCGGCGCGACGGCGCTCGTCCGCCGCCCGCGCCAGAGCCTGGGCATCGGCCAGTTTCTTTGCCTCCGCGTCGCGCGCCATCTGGGCTTCGGCACGCTGACGCGCCTCGGTCTCGCGGGATAGCTTCTCGGCGAGGGCCTGTGCCTCGGCAATCCTCTTTGTTTCCGCTTCGCGGGCTTTCTGGTCCGCGGCCTGCTTGCTCGCCTCGACGGCGCGCTTTTCAGCCTCGGTCGTCTCGCGCTCGGCCATGGCCTTGGCTAACGCTTCGGCCTGACGCCGCGTCTCGGCATCGCGCGCTTGCTGCTCGGCGGCGAGTTTGGCCTTTTCAGCCTCTTCTTTCTCCCGGGCCTCGCGCTCGCGACGAGCCACTTCGAGCTGCCGCTCGGTTTCTTCGCGCCGCTTCGCTTCCGTTGCCTGCATGGCCTCGATTGCCGCGCGACGCGACGCTTCGCCCTGCTCCTTTTCGACGGCCGGGTCTTTCGCCTCTTGGGTGGCCTGCTGGCTGGCCGCCTCGCGCGTGCCGTCGCTCTTCTGCGCAGCGGCGGCGCGGCGTGCCTCTTCCGTCTTGAGCGCGTCTTCCGCGCGCTTCAGCGCTTCGGCGCGACTGGCAGCTTCGAGCTGGCGCAGGATCTCGGAATCCTTGTCCGCGGCGATGGGCGGCGATGTTGGTGCCGGCGGTGGTGTTGGTGCGGGTTGAGCCGTCGGCGGCGGCGCAGGCGGGCTAGGGGCGGGTGCGGCTACCTGCGACGGCTGAGGTGGAGTCGCGACCGGGCTGCTGAGGCGGCCGAGAATGTCCTGGTGGGCGCGGTTGGCCTCCAGCAACCATTCCGCCAAACGCTCGAGAAACCCTTTGCTCGTCGGGGGGGTGCGTTCCGGTTGTTCGGTGGTCGTGGATGGCGTCTGCTGGGCCGCGGCCCGATGGGGGTTTGCCGAGACGACGGCAAGGAACGCGGCCACCAGACAGCCGCTCAGCACCGCTGACGCGCGCCCTCGATGGCTCGCGACACGATGCGATCGAGCCTGGTTTCGGCAGGTACTAACAAAGTCTTGCATGGATTGTCTGAGACGCATTTACAACCGACGGTCACACCTTAGCCAAGTCCGCCGTGGGGCGCCATCGGCTGTCACCAGTATCGCCGGAAAGAATGAATTCCTCCCCTATCGATGTGTGCAATCGGCCGCACATTCGGCGCACGCCCCGCAAATTTTTGCGGGACTGACGGGCGTCCTCGATGAGACGGCGTCAAGCGCGCCGACGAATCGGCTCCGGTGCTGACGGAGCGCCGAGCATCCCGATGATGGCCTCGGTGGTGCGATCCAGCCCGCCGGACAGGCGATCGAGGACCGCTTTGGCCGTCAAGGCGGCCGCATCTCGGCTCGTGGGCGCTTCGTGCCATGCCAGCACCTGACGCGCGATGTCCTCCGCTGAGCGGACCTCGATGGCACCGTTGGCGGCGAGGAGGGGATCGTAGATGTCGACGAAGCTCGACCGCCACGGCCCGACCAGGACGCTGGCGTCGTGCCGAACGGCCTCGATGGCGTTCTGGCCGCCCCTGTCGACAAGTGAGCCGCCGAGGAAAGCGATGCTGGTGACGGAATAGAGTGTGCCGAGTTCGCCGATCGTGTCGGCAAGATAGATGTCGATCGCGGGGCCCGGCATCTCGCCGCGCGAGCGCATCGCGACCATATGCCCGAGCGCAGTGAGTTCAGCGGCGATTTCGGGCCCGCGATGGGGATGGCGCGGCACGATGATCGTGCAGACGTCGGGCAAGGTTTTCTGCACGATCCTGTGCGCCGCCGCGATGATGGTCTCTTCGCCCGGATGCGTGCTGGCCGCTAGAAAGCGGGGGCGATCGGCGAGCGCTTGTGCGAGCGAAGCGGTAGCGGCGGTGTCGACAGGCAGCAGGGGCGCATCGATCTTGATGTTGCCGACGGCAGTTACATTGATGGCGCCGAGGGCTGAAAGCGCGCGTCCCAATTGGTCGTTCTGGGCGAGCACCGCATCCAGCTTGCCGAAAAGGGCGCGTGCGACTTCGGGCTTGCCCTGCCAGCGCAGGAGACTGCGCGCCGACATGCGTGCGTTGATGAGGGCGATCCGGATGCGGCGGGCGTGGGCCTCGATGATGAGATTGGGCCAGATCTCCTGCTCGGTCAGGACGGCAACCGTCGGCCGCCAGTGATCGAGGAAACGCCGCACATAGGGCCCTGAATCAAGCGGAAGGTATTGGTGTATCGCGCGGGCGGGCAGGCGGCGCGCGGCGATGCCGGCGCTGGTGACGGTACCGGTGGTCAGGAGGATATGAAGATCGTGACGCGCGTCGAGAAGGCGCTCGATCAGCGGCAGCACCGCGTTGGTTTCGCCGACACTGGCGGCGTGAAGCCACAGAAGATCGCCGGCTGGCCGGGCCACCCCCGCAATTCCATAGCGCTCGAAACGCCGGGCTGGATCTTCCTTGCCGCGACCGGCACGCGTCCGCAGCAGCAGCCACAAGGCCGGACGGGCCATCGACATGGCGGCGCGGTACGTGCGCAGCGCCCAAGGGAGCGACGACGAAAGTCCTGCAGGGCGTCCCGAGGGAAGCACCGGCCTGCCGCCCGTTTCGACCTGGCTGCTCATGAACGACCGGCCCTGCCGCGCGCGCTGCCTTGGCGCACGGCCGCGCCATGGCCGGCTCGCCACCCGCTACCGGCCGCGCTCAGCGCTCGCACGAGGACGTCGTCCTGCAACCGGGCTGCTCCTTGGACAAAATGACTTCCGATCCCCTTGCCCCAATTCCCCGACACCGTACGTGGCCACACCAGACGACTTGCGGGAGCCCGTTGGCAGGCCCCGTTCGCGTGCCGCAGTGTCGCAAATCAATTCGCACGAGTTAAAATGTAATAGCCCGTCCGTCCGGTGCCATATCGCCGCGCCGCGGGGTTGTGCGCCGGATTGCCGCCGCCTGTCGATACGTAATCAGTCTCGCGGCAGCGCGCATACGAGATGGAAAATCGCTGCGGGCAACGCTTCCGGACAACATATTGACCGGATTTGCCTATCACCGATACAGGCGATAAGGACGTTCGCCAAGGGGCAGGGCGAGTCGGAGCTGCGGAAAAGCTGGTCCCGCGGTCCAGTTGTCCAAGGAAATGATTGTGATCACCCATGTGATGATCGAGATATTCGCCCCTTCCCGCCGCACGGTCCCGAGCGACCTACTTGATCTGGATCACACGAGAAAATCGATGTTTCGAGTGTTCCATCTGAGTCTGAAATTCGCTCGGGACACCAACTGCGACGGGTGGCGAACGTCGGTGCCGGGACACTAGATGGTGAAGTTGGCCAAAGCACAGCGGCGACGTCTGCGCAAAGGTGTGCGTGGGTGGCAGGTCGCCGCCGGGGCCAGCCTGCCGCCGTGGGTGGCGAGCCGTTTCGGCCCACCGGTCCATTACCTCGATCTGTGGCTGATCGATTACGGTGTAATCCGCGAGGCCTACGCGAACCTGCATCAGGTGACGGACCGGATCTGGCGTTCAGCTCAGCCGGCGCCGCGCCATCTGCGCGCTCTTGCTGCGCGCGGCGTGCGCACCGTTATCAATCTGCGCGGCGCTCATCCCTATGGGGCCTACTGGCTCGAGCAGCAGGAATGCGCGCGGCTCGGACTGGATCTCGTCGACATCAAACTGAAGTCGCGCGCGGCGCCGACCGTGACGGAACTCGCACGCATCCGCGAGGCGATTGCAGCGATCGACGGCCCGACACTGATCCACTGCAAATCCGGATCCGATCGTACTGGCCTGTTCTGCGGCCTCTACCTGATCCTGCGCGAAGGTGT
>LNEA01000347.1 GCA_001464855.1 Rhizobiales bacterium Ga0077530 | reverse complement strand
GGATAGCGATGCCCGGCGCTGATTGCCTCGTAGAGCGGATCGTCGCCCTTCACGGCGCCGAACGTCGCGACATAGCCCTGGCGGAAGCGGCTCTCGGCTTCCGGGCCATAGGCGAGTTCACTCACGGGCATCAGGATGAGTTTTTGTACGATCTTTCCCGTGCGCTGGGTCTCGGGATCAAATGCCTTGATGCTCTCGATGGTGTCGCCGAAGAAGTCGAGCCGTACGGGACTGGTGCGTCCAGGGGGGAACAGATCGACGAGGCTGCCACGTACCGCGAATTCACCCGGCTCCATCACCGTCCCGGTCCGGATGTAGCCGGCGTGCGTCAGTCGCTCGATCAGGCGCGTTCGGTCGACGCGCTGGCCTGGCGCCATCTGCCGCAGCGCGCGGCGCAGGAACTCGCGCGACGGCAGCCGCTGGAGGATCGCGTTGACGGTGGTGAGAATGACCGTCGGTGCTTTCGGCGACGCCGCTGTCAGGCGCGCGAGACTCGCAATGCGGCGAGCGACGATCTCGGATTCGGGACCGACGCGATCGTAGGGCACGGTGTCCCACGCCGGAACCGGCACGACGCGGGTTTTTGGCGCGAAGAACGCGAGGCCCGCTTCGAGCTGCTCGAGGCGGCGGTCGTCGGCGGCGACATGGAGCAGCGTCTGCGGCGCGCCGTGGATGGCGCTCGCTTCGTCGGCGAGGCGCGCGAGGACGGCGGCGTCATAGCCCTCGGGCGCGCCGAGGATGACCTCCTCGCCGGGCAGGATGGCGGACGCGGCTGTCGTCGGCTTCGTTTTCTCGATCTGCGCCATGGTTCTCTTTATTGGGTCTCGGTACCGAGGCCGTGGAAAGTTCGAATGTCGACCAGCAATCCGGCGAGCGCGCTACCCTCGAAGCCGATGCCGTTCAACAGCCAGTGCTGAAGGTCCGGGTCGGGCAGCGACAACAGCTCTTCAAACGTGCTTCCGCGTAGCGGCCGAGCAGCCAGTCCAGTTCCTTTGTCCCGCGATGCTGTGCGCGGTAGAGCGCGCGGCGGTGGCGCGTCGTCGTGTCGGTGGTCATGAACCGTGCGCTCCCCAATGCCGAAGGCATGTGCTCGTGTGCCCGAAGGCATTTGCTCGTGCGCCCGAAGGCGTGTGTGTGCGGGCTGGCGGGTCCGGCCAAGTGGTCGGGTATCCAGTCGCTGAATCGTGTGCGCCCCGCTCGCCCTCGGGCGGCAGGGTCGGCTGGCCTCTTGACGGCACGGTGGACCGCAGCCCACCGTATCACGGGGTGTGATATAGCGTCCCGCGCGCCTTCATCCAAGAGGTTCCAACCGCCCGATGCGGCCCGATCAGCTCGCACCCCTGTTTGGCTCGGCCCGCGGCTTGACGGGTGT